>DATFQC010000347.1:0-6648 GCA_035264425.1 Anaerolineales bacterium | reverse complement strand
GCGTACAGTCCGGATGACCCGGAAATTGTCAGGCCGCTGCTCTATGCAAATATGATCTTTATGGGACCGGGCAGCCCGACGTATGCGATTCGGAATTTAAAGGATACGCTGACCTGGGATGTGATTCGGGCTCGGCACCGTCTCGGCGCGACCCTGATATTTGCCTCCGCAGCGACGATTTCGATTGGCGCCCATGCCCTGCCCGTCTATGAGGTTTACAAAGTTGGGCAGGACGTCCATGTCGTGGATGGCTTGGATTTATTTGCTGATTTTGGATTACATGTTTCTTTCATCCCCCATTGGAATAACACGGATGGCGGTGCAGACCTCGATACCAGTCGCTGCTTCATTGGGATGGATCGGTTTGCCGAATGGTGCCATCTTGTCCCCTCGGAGAGTGAAACAATCGGCCTCGATGAGCATACTGGTCTTATTATGGACTTCGAATCTGGGCTGTGTGAAGTGAGCGGAGTCAGCTCGGTATCGCTGGTGCGTGAATGTAACCCGGAGATGTATCCTTCCGGTTCGAAATTCCCGCTTAGCGAGTTGGGCGAGTTCCGCGTCCTTGACCCCATTGAAAAAGGAATTCCGGCTCAGGTGTGGGAGATGTGCTTGAACCCTCCGCCGCTGGATGACGATCAACCTTCAGAGCATGTCATCGCCCTGGTTGAACAGCGCCTACTTGCTCGTGCCAGCAAGAACTGGACCGAGTCCGATAAGTTACGCAATGAAATCACTGCCTTAGGCTGGACAGTCCAGGATTCGAAAGATGGTTATAAGTTGGTGAAAAATATTTAAACACAAAGGACACGAAGGGCCCAAAGGAATTTGAACCTGTCTACATGTATACTTGTTTACTTTAGTGAGATAAAATAAACGCGCAGATTCTCATAAGGAGATTTTCATGCGCGGTGTCGATGTTATTATCAAGAAACGCGATAAAGGCGAATTGACGCTCGCCGAGATCGAATATTTCATCAAGAGTTTTATCTCGGGGGAAGTCACTGATTATCAAGCGTCTGCGCTTCTGATGGCAATCGTTCTCAATGGAATGACCCCGCGCGAAACAACTGATCTGACTCTTGCGATGGCAAATTCCGGTCACATGCTCGATCTTAGCGACGTGGTTGATCTGGCAGTTGATAAACATTCCTCGGGCGGAGTGGGGGATAAGACCAGTCTGGCAGTGCTTCCCATCGTCGCGGCGTGCGGCTTGCCGGTTGGGAAAATGTCCGGGCGCGGCCTGGGCTTTAGTGGTGGAACGCTCGACAAGTTGGAATCCATTCCCGGGTATCGCGTCGATTTGACTACTGAAGAATTCAAGCATCAACTCAAAGAAAAAGGGATTGTGCTGACCGGTCAATCTCTTGACCTGGCTCCTGCCGATGGGAAATTGTATGCCCTGCGCGATGTGACGGGAACCGTACAGTCTATTCCGTTGATCGCTTCCTCCATTATGTGTAAAAAACTAGCCGCAGGCGCGCAGGCGATCCTGCTAGATGTGAAGACCGGCCTGGGTGCCTTCATGGAAACATTAGATGAAGCGCGCCAGCTTGCAGATCTGATGGTGGATATCGGTCAACTGGCTGGCCGCGAAGTTGTGGCGCTGCTCTCAGATATGAACCAGCCGCTTGGATATGCTGTAGGCAATTCCCTGGAAGTGATCGAAGCGATTGAAACACTGCAAGACAATGGCCCCGAGGATTTTCTCGAGCACTGCCTGCATGTCAGCGCGCATATGCTGGTGCTCGGAAAACGCGCCAGCGATCTGAGCGAAGGCCGCACCATGGCAGAAAAATCCATTGCGGATGGTTCTGCTTTTGAGAAATTCCGGGTGCTGGTCGAGGCCCAGGGTGGCGATGTTTCCTATGTGGACGATATATCGAAGTTTCCGCGCGCCGAACTTGTAGAGGTAGTGGAATCACCGCAAAACGGCTATGTGGCTCAAATCCAGGCCAGAAGCGTTGGCGAGGCCGCGGTGGCGCTGGGAGCCGGGCGCGCCCGTAAATCCGATCCGATTGACCATGCTGTTGGCTTCATTATTCCCCACAAAGTAGGGGATCTGGTCGAAAAAGGCGAGCCGCTATTCACGATTTATGCGAATGACCAGGCAAAACTGACAGAAGCTCGGGATGCAGTGCTTTCTGCCTATGCGTTTAGCGAAGAATCAGTCGAACGCCTACCTCTATTCTATGAGTAATAATCTGCATTTAATGCTTGTAGGCTTGCATTAATTTTAGGAATGGGGCATACTTACAGAGTGCCGCATGTCATGTGAACTTGCAATTTAAATATTGGTTCCGGAAGCAGGTCAGGCGGCAGTACAGGAGTAGACAACTTCATGGCGAAAGTATCCTTGCGAGCTTATAACCGCGAAATTGAGACAATGATCGACAGTGGTCATCTGGATGAAGCGATCGCGCACAGCAAGCATATTCTCAAGTCGTTCCCCAAACATCTTGACACCTATCGCTTGCTGGGAAAGGCGTATCTTGAATACAAGCATTATCCGGATGCTGTAGATGTTTTTTCGCGTGTGCTGGTTGTGGTTCCGAATGATTTTGTTTCGCATGTGGGGATGAGCATCATTCGAGATGAAGAAAATAAACTCGATGACGCGATCTGGCACATGGAACGTGCATTTGAAACACAGCCTTCCAACGCCGCCATTCAAAGCGAATTACAACGCCTGTATAGTCGTCGGGATGGTGTCCAACTGCCACGCATTCGCATGACGCGGGGTGCGCTGGCGCAAATGTATGTGCAGGGTGAGTTATATCCGCAGGCGATCTCTGAAATCAAAAGTGTTTTGAAGGAAGACCCGGGCCGCAATGATATGCAGGTTTTGCTATCACGCGCCTATTATCGCAGTGGATTGAAAAACGATGCGGCGGAAGTTGCCTCGTCGGTGTTGCGCAGTAATCCCTATTGCCTCGATGCCAATCGGGTGGTGGTGGATATCCTTGGCGCGGATCATCCTGAAAGTGTGCAGGCCTACCGCCAACGCATCATCGAACTTGATCCTTATGCCTCGCAAGTTACAGGTTCGATGTTTTCATCCAATGAAGTGCCTGACCTGGCTGTCAGTTTGGAGCGCCTGGATTGGAACGGTCAGCCGGTGGGAGCGCAATCGGATTGGGAGATGACTCAAGCGGTCTCTCTGGAGAGTGGACAGCGCACAGATGAACAACCGGATTGGTTGAAGGGCACGGTCGCCGAGCCAGCTTTTGATCATACGCAGGGTGGGTCCGTTCCTGCTTTTGATATGTCGACTCCACCTGCGGAACCGGCGGAAGATATTCCAGACTTTTTACAAGCCGCTGGCTGGGGCCAATCTACCGGTTCGTTTGATGAAAGCAAACCTGTGTTTGCAGACGCAGAACGTGAATCTGCTTCCCCTGCTGAGCCTATTGAACAAGGGGATTTGCCGGACTGGGTCAAAGCGATGGCGCCTCAACAATCTGCCCCAACTCCTCCGCAGGGACAGGCGCAGGAACCGGAAGAGGAAATGCCAGACTGGATCAATAAGATTGGCACAAGTGCATTGCCACTTCCTTCTGAATCAAACGATCAGCCCGACTGGATGAGTCAAATGGAGCAACCTGCGGCTCAGCCGGCAGATAATCAACCGGATTGGCTCAAAGGATTTGAGACTGAAGCAGAATCCACTGTCTCTCCTGCATCAACCGGTGACCTGGATTGGCTGAGTCAGTTAAGTGGAGAATCAAAACCTCTTGAAACTTCTTCAAATGAATTTGATTTTCTCAATCAGCCGGCCGGAGAGTCTGGACCGGCTGTCTCATCATCAAGTGACTTTGATTTTCTTAATCAGCCTCTGTCGGAGCCTGAATCAGCGTCATCATCAAATGAGTTTGACTTCCTCAAAGAGTTAGGCAGCCAGCCCGAAACCACACCTGCCGCGTCTTCTACAGAAGATTTTGATTTTCTCAACGAATTGTCACAAGAGACGGAACAACTGGCTCCCGCCTCAGCGCCTACTCCGGAACCTTTCATGAATGCAAAAGACAATCTTGGAATGAGTGACGAGGAACGGGATGATTCGTTTGCCTGGCTCGAAAACCTCGCTGCCAAACAGGGCGCAACGGAAGGCTTGCTAACCAAGCCCGAGGATCGTTTGGAAGAGGAACCGGAGTGGGTCAAGCAAGCGAAAGGCGCGGACGTTAGCCAGCCTCCCGTACAACAACCTCCTGTCCAACAGCCGGTGGGAAATTTGGAAGAGCTTGGTAAAAGCGAACAGGAACAGGATGATTCGTTTGCATGGCTGGAAAATCTTGCTGCCAAACAAGGGGCGACCGAAGGTTTGCTAACCAAGCCGGAAGAACGTCTTGAACAGGAACCAGAATGGATTCGACAAGCCAAGAGCTTAAAAGATCAATCTAAACCGCCTGCACAAGTGCCTCCAGAAGAAACTCTGGAAATTCCTGTTACAAAACCATCTGCAAGCCTTGAGGAACTTGGAAAGAGTGAAAAGGAACAAGATGATTCCTTTGCGTGGCTTGAAAACCTGGCCGCCAAACAAGGGGCGACCGAAGGTTTATTAACTACTCCAGAGGAGCGTTTGCAGGAGGAACCTGATTGGGTCAAGCAGGCAAAGGATTTGAGCGCCGAACAGCTTTCCACGTCCGACCCGGCGCCCTCTATGGATGATACAGCGATGTGGCTGCGGAGTTTGGATCAGGAAGCCAAGACGGAGGCCGAACCTGCCTCAAAAGACGATACCGCGATCTGGTTCAAAAAGCTTGAAGAATCAGAGGAAACTACAACTCAGCCAGTTGAGTCGACGCCGTCTGAAGATTTGCCGGCCTGGATGCAAAATATTGAAGAGGAACAAGCTTCTGAAACGCAGTTCAATATTCCGATCAGTGACATCGCCTCGAGCACAGCCGCGAAGGAAGCTTCAGAACTACCTGAAGTATCAGAATGGATGAGTTCGACTGAGCCGGAATCTATAGCAGAGACTGCCGCTTCCATTGAAGAAACAACTCCGGAGTTGCAGGCAGAGGACATCCCAAGTTGGCTTAATGAATTGGATCGAGAAGAAGATCAGGCCGTCACGCCTACAGCCATGGATGCTGACCTCCCAGCCTGGTTGCGCGATGAGACAGGTGAATTGGTAGCGGAACCCACTAGAATTGAACCCACCCGAGCCACAGATTGGCAGCCCATTGAAAGCCAGCCTGAACCTGAGGTGCAAGCTCCCAAAGCGGAACCTGAAGCAATTATGCCTCAACCTGAGCCGGTAATGGCACAACCTGAGGTCCAATCTTCTCAGCCTGAAGCTCTCGATGTAGTGAATATTATCGAGGAACGGATTGCTGCGATCCAAGAACCGGCGCCTCCTGTTGAACCACCTAAACCCGTGGCAAAGCTCAAAGGGACCGGCAAATTGAGCATGCCTATGGATCCGATTTTGGGCCAGGCACGCACTGAGCTCGCGGGTAGCAATCTCAACGGCGCGCTGGAAAGCTATACCAGACTCATTAAGAAGGGCCGCTTCCTGGATGAGGTCATCTATGACCTGCGGGATGCCTCCTATCGCTTCCCTGTAGATGTGAACATCTGGCAGTCGCTCGGCGACGCGTATATGCGTGCCAACCGCCTGCAGGATGCGCTCGACGCGTATACAAAAGCAGAAGAGCTATTGAGATAACTTTTTCTGAACACAAAGGACACAACGGGCACGAAGGTAAAAAGTCCAACCCTTTGGGTACTTCGTGTCCTTCGTGTTTAAATTATAAAAATCAAACTATCTTGGAGGAATTGTGGAAAGATCACTTGTCCTAGTCAAACCGGACGGCGTTCAGCGCGCCCTGATCGGAGAGGTCATCTCCCGCTTGGAACGCCGCGGACTTCGACTGGTTGCCGCGAAGTTCATGCAGGTCAGCCGGGAGCTTGCCGATACACATTATGCGATTCATAAAGGTAAACCATTTTACGAGGGCCTGATTTCTTATATTATCTCTGCGCCGGTTCTGGCAATGGCCTGGGAAGGACCGAACGCCATCGCTGCGATCCGCCAAACGATGGGAGCCACGCGTCCAACCGAAGCTGCACCGGGTTCCCTGCGACACGACTTTGCTCTGGAAGTAGGGCGAAATCTTACTCACGCCTCTGATACCGTTGAGAACGGCGCCAATGAGGTCGCTCTCTGGTTCCGACAGGAAGAACTTGTCAATTGGACTCGGGAAGTGGATCGCTGGGTGTTTGAGAAATAGGGTGAAGCTGGAGCAAGGAAGAAAATGCAGTCCGCAGTCCTGAGACTGCGGGCTGCATTTTAAGGATTCCAGTTGTTTTGCGATCAGGCTAGTTCAAGTGCCATACCTTCGCGACTGGGTGTTACCAAATAGGATGGCTGCAACTTCTTCAGGGTTGCCTCGAAAAGGCTATCTAGCTGATCATCATTGTGAGTGGGGTCATGATGGAAAGGCACAAAATGCTTGACCTCACTTAATTTGGCAAATTGAAAGGCATGCTCAATACTACTGTGCCCAAACCCAATCCGGGCTTTATATTCTTCTTCTGTATATTGAGTATCGTGGATGAGCAGGTCTGTCCCTTCGGCGAGTGTATAGCCTGAGGTCCATGATTTATCATAGGGAAAGGTTCGCCCACCCAGGGCCGGCTCGT
>DATFQC010000346.1:0-3906 GCA_035264425.1 Anaerolineales bacterium | reverse complement strand
ATCAGCTGAAACCCGAAAAGAGCCTGGATGCCCGGCAGGAGCATACGACATTCCTCTATGAGATTGTCCATGGCTTTGGGTAAGGGTAGTTCTTCTCTCGCCTCGTCATGGGAAGTCTTTTTATTCATTCTTCTCCAGTTTAAGATCACCAACATAAGCTAACTTTGTTGGAAATTAAAAACCACCCGACGTCCTGGATTGGATGTGAGGCGGCTTTGAATTTGAACGAGCTATCTGGATTATAGCATCTACATTGAATTCTTTTAAACTTTTTGAATGACATCCCTAATATGGATAACCCCTCCTTGAACTATTCGTGTATTGATCCCGCGCAGATGAAGTCGCTTTCCCTCCGGCGAATTGACAAATTTCAGCGCTTCCACGCCAAAACGGGAGGAAAATTTCTGGCAGCCCGTGTGTGGATCTGCAGAAACTTCAAGGATTGCTGAGCCAATGGCAAGCTGTGTCCCGGCCGGGAGGTTGTCATCACTAAGATCCATATCAACATATAACTGATCGCCGGCCAGCGGCCAATGTTCCTCACTTTGGGCGAGCAACTCAATTGTGCGGGCATTCATGATCGTGATCTGTTTATTGGGATTTGGCAGACCATCTGCTGAATGTACGCTCACGCGGACGTTCCATGTATCGCCTACCAGTCCTTCTGTCGTGTTCAGCTCACCTTCCTGGAGAGCTTCCCGCTCATCGACGCTGGGCCGCCGTACGATCATATTAAGTGTGCCCTGGTCTTTTGGCGATTGACGAATGTGTTCCATGCCCGCTTCGAGTTCTGCCATTGATAAATACTGTACGTTTAACATCAGGCCTTCCTTTTCTTTCTTATAAGTATAGCATTTGACGGAGCTTCTTCACAGCACTTTCTCTGCTTTGCTCGAACGTGGTGATAGAATCCTCATTAATTCCAGGATGGAACTATGGCCAAAATTCAACTGCATAACGTAAGCTTACGGTATTCGACTCCGCTGCGAGATCCAGTCCATCGCTTGTTTGAAGTTAAGAAGGAGCGCCTCCAGGAAGATTTACCGGTTGAAGCTATTCAGGGTGTCACTGCGCTGGATCACGTGAATCTAACGATTCCCAATGGACGGACCTTTGTTGTGGTTGGGCCATCCGGTTGCGGGAAAAGCACCTTGCTGCGGGCAATCGCTGGCCTTGCCAAAGAGTATAGCGGGGAAATATTGTACGATGGGGAAGATGTGCGAAACATCGAAATTAAAGATCGCTATATCGGTATGGTCTTCCAAAATTATGCTCTTTATCCGAATTTCAATGGCCAAGGCAATCTGTCGTTTTTCTTTAAGATGCACAAGGTGGCAGATGAAGAAACGCGTGAGCGGATTCAATACACCTCCGAGTTGATGGGGATTGGCTTCAAGGATCTTTTGCCACGCAGGCCTCCTACACTCTCGGGTGGAGAGAAACAGCGCCTGGCAATTGCCCGTGCCATTGTGCGTGCGCCGCGGCTGCTTCTGCTCGACGAGCCGCTTTCCAATCTGGATGCAAAACTACGTGTGCAGACTCGCACTGAGATCAAACGTCTGTTACACCGTTTCAGTATTACCAGCCTTTATGTCACGCATGACCAGGTGGAGGCGATTGCCCTAGCAGATCAAATTGTTGTGATGCATCAGGGAAAAATTGAACAAGTAGGTACCTATCAGAATCTCATGGAGAACCCGGTCAATTTGTTCGTGGCAGGATTTTTAGGATTGCCACCGATGAATTTGTTCTCCGGAGGGTATATTTCAGGGAACAAGCTGGTTCTGGATGATTACCTGATTCCGCTGCCTGCACCTGTTTTCCCTCTCGTGCAAAATAGTCAGCAGGTGACTCTCGGTGTACGACAGGAAGCGGTCAGTATTTCTACCGAATCAACTTCTACAAACGGGATCCAGTTAGCGGCTGAAATTGAATCGTCCGAATCCGATTTTGTGCACCGCACCCAAACCATTCATCTGCGGACCGGGCGTTTGAACTATTCGGGTCTGTGTTCTCTTGACATGGAATTGAGAACGGGGCAACGGGTGATGGCACAACTTGACCCGCAGCATTTCTATTTTTTCGACACAAACTCTGGCTTACGTCTTTAACTCTTTCTCATTATCTCAGATTCATTTGATCCGTTTTTCGTAAAATCTACTGAGCGGGTCTTCCCTATACGTTCCAAACGGAGGGATACGTTGAAAGCCCAATCGTTCATAAAGGGCAATTGCTTCTTTCTGATGAATGCCAGTTTCCAGTCTCAGCAGAGGGATATTGTGCTGCCCGGCATAGGTAACTAAATGATTCACCATCAGCTTGGCTAATCCCAACCCGCGAAATTGCGGACGCACATACATTCGCTTGACTTCGCCATACTCCACCCCAAACAGTTCGATCCCTCCGCAGCCGGCTGCGACTCCATCCTGGCGCGTCACGAAAAATGCCACGCCCTGCTCCATTAATTTTTCAATGCTATATCCGTGACGGCTTGTCTTTGGGTAAAGCGGCTCAAGCTGCGCTTCAAGTTCGGATATTAGCATCACAGCATCCGCCGTATCCGGACGTTCGTCGGTAATGACAGTCCTCATTCATCGACTCCTGAAATTTCTTTTTTCCAGCGTGTGATCAGCATTTTTACTTTCACTCGCACGATCGAATCCGCGTCTCCAAGTGCCCAGGCGGAGCGTGTCGCTCGTTTGGATTCCTCATCCAGTTGAATGAAGTCCTCCCACTCGTCTGCAATCCATTCTTCCATTTCGCTGGGCGAATCCCATGAATAATAAAAAGGGAAGAATTCTTCTACTTGGCGGCTAAACCACCCATTTTGTTCTGCCCGTGAAATGGATTGATTGGCGGCGTGATCATCTTCGAGTCCTAACGGCAGATCCCGAATATGGCCCGTTTCACGAATCTCTCGTGCGGATACCACTTCAATCGGCCAACTGCTCAGCATGGGACGCAGGTCTACTAAAATTCCATCTGGAACAAGCACTCGTCGAATTTCGCTCAGGGCATGAACCATGCCCTCGTGTTGAATTCATCAGAAGGACCAAGCAAGTATGGCAAGATCAAACGTCTCTTTTGAAAAGGGGAGATGCTCTGACATTGCACGCGAAAAATAAATCTTGTTTTCCAGGTCAGAGGACCTGTCAAGGATTGCCACGCGCAAGGCATCTGCATCGAGATCAATGGCGACAGTTGAACGCGGTTCTTTTGCAAATTGCCAGGTCAGGCGTCCCTCGCCGCAGCCGATTTCCAGGACGCGTTTTCCAGTGAAATTTGCAAACTTATGCAAATATTTTGTTTCGTTGTGTTCGGTATCTTTTTGAATGGTCATATCCTCAACACCTTCGCGCCGCGAATTTTCCCCTGCTTCATTTCCAGCAATGCCTGATTCGCGTTTTCCAATTCAAATTCCTGATAGTCAGGCTTGATAGTTGCTTCTGCGGCCAATGCCAAAAATTCACGCACATCAGCCCGTGTCACATTGGCAACAGACTTGATCTCCTTTTCCATCCAAAGCTGCGACGGATAATCCAATTTCAAGAGGACATCCTTGTCCACTCCCTCCTTACGGATAGCATTGATAACGAGTCGTCCGCCGGGCTTGAGGCGTTTCAATCCCTCACCGATTGGGCCCCAGACCGGTGTGGTATCAATGATCGCGTCCAGGCTTGCAGGCGGAATTTCGTTAATTGCACCAGCCCAGGCAGCTCCCAGCGATAACGCGAACTCACGCTCCTGAGGATTTCTGCTAAAGACAAATATCTGAGAATTGGGGTATTTATATTTTGCAGTTTTCAACACGATATGATTTGATCCACCAAATCCCATCAAGCCTAGTGAGTGACCATCCTTCAAGTTACATAATTTCAAGGCGCGATAACCGACTGCTCCCGCACA
>DATFQC010000345.1:0-6622 GCA_035264425.1 Anaerolineales bacterium | reverse complement strand
GTAGCGGTGGCAGCGCTCATGATCGCGGTCTCGGTGACGATCGGTGTGCAGGTGATGATTACCAGTTTCCGTACAACAGTTGTGATCTGGTTGGAACAAACAATGCGGGGTGATATCTACATCTCCACGCAGGGGTTAGATTCTACGCGTCTAGATACACCGCTCGATCCCCAAATCATTACCCTTGCCAGATCCCAGCCTTTAATTGAGTCAAATATTGGTGTTCGAGTTGTTGATGTTGAATCAAAAAACGGGCCAGTGGAACTCGTAGCCGCCAGTCCAGAACGACCGATGGACCCTCGACTTTTTTTGAAGGTGCGGGGTAATCCGCAACAAACTTGGCAAATGGTGAGGGAAGGAGCGGTTCTGCTTTCAGAGCCGCTCGCCAACCGACTTGGCATCTCCACACTCGGTGGGTCGATCGCGCTGCTTACACCGCAAGGCTGGCATTCATTTCCTATCGCAGGGATTTATGCGGACTATGCATCCACTCGTGGGACAGTTCGCATGAGCCTGGATGTTTATCAGCGTTTATGGAGCGATAACCAGTTGAATGGTCTGGTACTTTTCCTGGCCCCATCTGTTAATGTCGATACGGCCACCGAAAGCTTGCGTGCCCAGTTGACCGATTTTCCCACGGTTCTAGTAAATCCCAGTGCGGCGCTGCGACGGGACGCGCTGGCGGTGTTCGACCGCACCTTTGCCATTACCACTGCTATGCAATTGATTACAACAATCGTAGCTTTTATCGGCGTATTAAGTTCCCTGCTTGCCTTGCAATTGGAAAAAGCACGTGAGATCGGCATCCTGCGGGCCCTAGGGTTGACCATCTCTGAAATGCGTCACCTGACCCTTTGGGAAACGGGGTTGCTGGGTGCATCGGCCGGACTACTCGCGCTCCCGACTGGTTACATCCTTGCTTGGATTTTGATTTTTGTTATCAATCAACGCTCCTTCGGCTGGACACTACGCATGCAGGTCGATGCTTTGCCATTTGTTCAGGCATTTCTGCTATCCGTGAGCGCTGCCCTGCTCGCGGCTCTCTATCCCGCCTGGCGATTAAGTCATATGCAAGCTGCTGAAGCCTTGGGCCGGGAATGATCCTTACCTTAAACCATAAGACTATCAAATACAATCTGTACAGAAAGTTGTGTGGCTATTGTAGGACACATAACTCAAAGGATAGATTTTTATTTATTGAGTATAATTCGGGCGATTGCCCTCATAGCTCAATGGACAGAGCGCCGGACTTCTAATCCGTAGGTTGACCGTTCGAATCGGTCTGGGGGCGCTTGTTGGCCATACGCTTACCCTCCCCTATACTATTCTCTCTCTTCTGAAGTAATCCTTCGGCGGCAATTCGTACAAAGAACAATACATTTATCCATCTAAGCTTTTAAAGCCTCTAGGGAAGCACCACACCCCATTAAATGGGGTATTTCGGCTTCTTTATTCCCTTCATGATGAAATTCAAGTACACGGGGATGAGTCTCAACGCAGTTTGAACATGGGTGGGTCAAAAGATATGCCAAAACAAATACCCTTGCCTGATCCCTGAGTCCTGATTATTCCGGCGGATATTTTCTTTTTGCCGATCCTGATTCTGGTAATCTCTTAGCCGTACACCTTTACAGACGAAGTGACGGTACCCACGAAGTCTATCCTCCCAGCCAAAACCAATAATGTCTTTTTCGATTCCGCATTTTGTATAAACTCTTGTAGTCATTTTACTCCCCAAGCTACAGTTGTATATGTTTTTAAAATCGGAAAGCCCAGGGTTTTTTAATCCTCGGCTTTTCTAGTGTTTTTTCGTGCTCACAGAAAATTTTTGACTTTTGATCGACAGCTTAGAAGGCTGGTGCTCTGTCCATTGAGCTACAGAGGCAGGGTATCCAATTGTATTACGGGCTTGAAAAAGAGGCAAACATTACTCCCCGGTCGCCTTACTCTGATTCTTAAACGCTATAGGGCCTTATTCCCTTATAGACTCTTGCACCAACCAGGGTTCGTAAGATGATTTCAGCGGGTCGGTTTAACCTTGCACTTAGATCGCTTGCGGTCATAGGATTATTGCCATTGGTTAGAAACAGACGAAATACAGCTTCTACAAGCGCCGTTTGACTGGTGAGAAAATCCGGCTGCTTTACGCAATGTGTCATCAGGGCATTCTGGACCCCGTCGACCGGCTTGACTTCCGCAGTCAGGGGATCCACCCAATCAATGGCCTGACCTTCTTCTATGTTTTCAAATGCAGCCTGGTGCTCCGGGCACAGCAGGGAACGCAAATAAACATGCCAATCGCGCTCATTCTTCTTCCACCATTCAAAATCGATGTGGAAAGGAGTGTTGACCGTTGGTTTGACGAGACTAAAACGTTTTCCTTCCGCCACCATGATTACTCCAAGCCGTTCAAACGGAAATGCAAATCGCCTACGTGAGTAAACTCAGGTTTACTCCCAAGCAATGCAAACAACGGAGCCGGCGGCACGCGCCGCACAATATTCACAGCAGAATACAGCTCCTGAGCGTGAACATGACCCTGCGGCGTTAACTTTGACATCTCGCGGATCATATCGGCCACCAGCTTTTCAAAGGGTCGTTTCCGATCCTGAAGCCAGAGTTGATCCACCGTTTCCATGGACGGAATTGCAAAGGCCATTCGATCATTGAATTCCGCGGAAATAGACTGTTTCAACATTGCAAACACCATCCCACCATCTGCTCCAACAATCACTGTACGTACCCAATCTTTTGTGGAGCGATATGTCTTTGCCTCAATAATGACCTCACCAGGATTTTCACCGCGGCGAATCCTCACCAAACTGCCTGGCATCAAATCATTTGCCTTATACCATTCGCGCAAGCCAAAAACATATCCATACTCACGCACCACCCATCCTGGCATCTTTTGTTTCGTTCTGCCATCCACTAGCGTAAAGCGAACCCGCGGGGTTTCATAAGCCGTCGGAAATAAGGGGCGAACGCGCGCGGAAAGCGGCAACGTCCCTGAACGCAGGTGCGGGTAAATCAATGCAACAGTAACTTCCTTTACATCCTTATTCAATTTCGTCTCAACCTCACTTAGTTCATCATCCAGTTGAGATTCAAGATCCAACATTTGGGGCGTCAACGCGGCGCGGTCATATTCGATTGGAGAATATCGCAAATGCATGGGAGCTTCGCGCACTTCTTCAGGTTCAAGCCGACGCAGACACCATAAGACTTCGCCAGCGGGACCTACTTCGTCAAATCGTTCATCCTCTTGCAAAGCCAGATTAAGAGAGAACTCTGCAAGTTTGGGATTCAGCCCTTCAGGCAAAGCAACATCCTTTAATAATGCCGGGGTAGGAAGCGGCTCACCTCCGGCCATATCCAGAATGGCCTCCGCTAAATTAAGGTGACCTACATTGACATCGATCAGCAGCGCACGCGGGAACCAGCGACCAGCAATCCGCACGAGATCATCGTCAGCTCGAAATGCCGCCTCGATTTTCTTTTCAATATCGCCGCCGTGGGCGCGCAGGATTTCTTCAGCATCGAATCCTTCTTCTTCAACAACATCCGGTTGATCATTCAGCACATGATTCGAGAGATTGGATGCGAAAAGTCGTTCAGAGCCCTTGCCCAGATCGATCGTTAAAACGTCAAATGCTCCAATCTCCGGGTTTGTTCCGCTCCGTATCCCAGTGACTTTCCCATGCTTCCAATTAAGGGCAGGGAAAATAAGTTCGTCACCGACTTGATATGCATCCTTAGGGAGATAAGTCTTGCCACCTGTTTGGCGGCGTTCTTGTACGGCAAGACGCTCAACACGAATACGCTCATCAATGAGCACTGAAACAAGCTCACGGGCTGTTAATGGGGTTTCAAGTTCAAACAGATGATTGTGTAGATATTCGACGTCTTGTTGTGTGATCTGGAGATCTGTCCAGTAGTCTGTGGAAATGAGAGGATCGCTAACCATTACTCTGCCTTGTTATAGTCTCGACACACTTTATATGAGCGTGGCGCGGCTATTATACCTTACCTTATGAAAGATAAGGCTTATCCTGAGCAAAGTCGTAGATTCAAAGATGTATAATCGTCACTGTGAATCTTTCACTGGCTCAGGCATTACGTGTTAATTCATCTTCTTCCATTGCCTTTATCGGCGCAGGTGGAAAAACAACCGCGATGTTTCAATTAGCAAGAACCATCAGCAAAGAGGAAGGGAACTCACCTGTGGTTGTCACAGCGACATCTCATCTGGGTGCGTGGCAACTTGGATTGGCAGATCAACATATTATTGCCGAGATGCCTGGCTCGATTGAGCAACTTGAGCATGGGTTGAAGGGCGTGATCCTCATTACCGGCGCAATAGACGGTGATCGAACGAAGCCAATCGCTAGCCATCTGATGAGTTGGCTTCAACAATTTTGTGGCTACCATTCCATTCCTTTACTCATTGAAGCTGACGGATCTCGCGGCAAGCCCTTGAAAGCATGGGCTGAACACGAGCCGCCTATCCCAGAGTTTGTTGAATTCGTTGTGCAAGTAGTGGGTCTGACAGGTCTTGGCAAATCATTGAACGATAAGAATGTGCATCGGCCTGAAATATTTTCAAGACTCAGCGGATTAGGTATCGGAGAAATGATTACAGAAGATTCCCTGGCGCGAGTATTGAAACACAGGGAAGGTGGATTAAAAAATATTCCTGCAAAGGCGCGAAAAGTTGTCTTGCTAAACCAGGCCGATACGTACGAATTGCAATCGGCTGCTCAAGCATTAGCGCAAGCTTTAATTCCTGCTTATGACTCAGTCATCATTTCCAGTTCGGAACAGGAGGAAATCTTTGCGGTCCATGAACCGATTGCAGGAATTATTCTCGCCGCCGGCGAGTCGAAGAGATTTGGTCAGCCAAAGCAGTTGCTCGATTGGAAGGGTCAATCGTTTGTGCGCGCTGTGGCAAAGACTGCTCTGGAGGCTGGGCTTTCATCAGTCCTTGTCGTAACAGGCGCAAATGCAGAATCTATTGAATTAGTTTTGAAAGATTTGAATGTCACCATAACAAAAAATGAGGAATGGAGAAGTGGTCAGGGAAGCTCGATCAGCACTGGTGTAAAAACTCTTACCCTTGATAGTCATTCCAAAATAGGCGGAGTGATATTTCTTCTTACCGATCAACCTCAAGTGACAACTTCCATCCTTCGTGCCCTGGTTGAAAAGCACGCGCAGGGACTCTATCCAATAGTCGCGCCGCTGGTGATCGATCAACGTGCAAATCCCGTTTTGTTTGACCGTGCAACATTCACTGATTTGTTGGCGCTTGAGGGAGATGTTGGCGGGCGAGCGATATTCCATAAACACCGCGTGGAGTATTTGCCCTGGCATGATGATCGCCTGCTACTGGATGTAGACACACCAGAAATGTATCAACGGCTGATCTCAGACGAAACCCTATGATCTCAGCCATTATCCTTGCCGCAGGCCAATCAAAGCGGATGGGACAACCCAAAATGCTGTTGCCGTGGGGCAAGTCGACAGTCATAGAGCATGTAATCAGCACCTTTTTGGATGCGGGAATCAAGGATATAACAGTTGTAACCGGCGGTGCACGGGAACAAGTGGAGAGGGCAATCAGTCAATATCCTGTACGAAGTGTCCACAATACCGATTATGAAGCCGGTGAGATGTTGTCATCTATTCAATGCGGGTTGAGCGTGATGACCCCTCAGGCGCAAGCGACATTGGTTGGTCTCGGTGACCAGCCTCAGGTCCAGGAAAACAGTGTGCGGTTGATTTGTGAGGAGTACCAAGTCAGCCAATCTAGGCTTATCGTGCCCAGCTTCCAAATGAGGCGAGGGCATCCCTGGCTGGTGGCGCGTTCCCTGTGGAATGAGATCCTTGCACTGAAACCGCCCGAGTCACCTCGCGATTTCCTGACGAGACACGCAAACGCAATCCACTATGTAAATGTGGAAACACAGAGTATTCTTGCAGATTTAGATACGCCGGAGGATTACGAGAGATCACATCCCACGGGATAGCTGCAGAGAATGTAACCTTTTCATCATTGCCAAAAGGTTACATCTCGTAGGAAAACTTTTTTAGAAAGTGTACAATAGTACTAGCTAAGCTTTCATAATTGTTATGTCTATATTGCAGGTATCATTGGAATGCATTCTCTAAACTCTGTAAAATATAAGGAAGCAGCAAAGGCAAAGAATACGGTTATGAACCGAACAAAACTACTTCTAGGCATCGTCTTAACAATCATCATTTCAATGGCGCAGGTGGGGGGAGCCCTTGCAGCACCCGCCGCACTAGAGGCAGCTCCGGTCGGCGGAACAGTACAAAGCATAACGCTGGAATCCGACCCTACAACCGGGGTAATCACAGTTATTGTGGATCTGATGGATTCAAATGGGGTCCTGCAAACCGTGCGAGTCAGCCAGGAAACAGCAATCGAACTGGGACTTGTGTTGCTTGACGGAGATGGGAATCCAATTATTAACGAAGTGGCATTAGGGGAAACGGTCGATATTGACCCAACAACCGTTATTCCGGATCAACAGGAGCCTCAGCATCCTGTAGGCAACGCGCTGGCAACCTTTTTCTCTGACATTGAAGGTATCGACTATGA
>DATFQC010000344.1:0-3380 GCA_035264425.1 Anaerolineales bacterium | reverse complement strand
GGATCGTCTGCATAAATATCCATTCCTGCAGAGACGACCAGACAGTTTGGCTCAAATTTGCGGATAAGCATCAATGCCCCTTCCAAAGCCTGGAGATAACGCGCGTCATCTGTCCCTTTCTCCAGGGGAATGTTTTTGTGGAATCCTAATCCGGCGCCAGTTCCTGTTTCATTGGCATAGCCTGCATAATAGGGATACTCGAAGTTTGGATCAGCGTGGAGGGAGATTGTCAGCACATCGGCGCGTTCATAAAATATATCCTGCGTCCCATTTCCACAGTGATAATCCACATCGAGCAATGCAACTTTGCCTTTCATGGAAAGCCGATTTGCCGCGACCGAGGCATTGTTGATAAAACAATATCCACCTGCGTAATCTTTGCCTGCATGATGTCCGGGCGGGCGACACAATGCAAAGGCAGTGCGTTTTCCATTTACAATTGCCTCTGCCGCGCTCAGCGCGCAATTGGCAGAAGCCCGCGCGGCTTGAAAGGTGCCCTCGACGATGCAGGCACTTAAATCCATTATGTAATAGCCTGCGCGGCCCAGAAGGGAAGTTGGTTTTTGGGGGTGACGCCGAAGTGCGAATGTGGCAGGTAGGAGTGTAGATTTGTCCATAGCCTCGGAAGCCAGCCATTCGGTCCAGCAGGAAGCAAGGAAGTCTATATAATCTTTGTCGTGAATCGTGTAAATGGGTTCAAGTCCAAAACCTGTGGGCTCCAGGATCTCTGCCCATTCCGTTGCATGCAGGGCATCCAGGATTTTATCTATGCGATCAGGATTTTCCATGTACGGCGTCCGTAAACCACCATCAAATATTTCAAAGGGTGGGTTATGTATGCGATGAGCTTCGGAATAATAAACGTTCATTACATCTCCGTAAGAACCTATGTTTTAATTGTATCAATAGAATGGAGGAAACATGGACGTATTCGAAGCCATCCATAACAGACATTCGCAGAAAAAAGTAAGACCAGATCCCGTGCCGCGCGAGCTGATCGAGAAATTATTGGACGCGGCCGTGCAGGCACCCAATCATTACAAAGTGCGACCCTGGCGCTTTGTTGTATTGAAAGGGGAGGCGCGGTCTAGACTCGGGGAGGTGATGTCCTCTTCATTGCAAGATCGTCAGCCGGATTTCCCACAGGAGGCATTTGACAAAGCCCAGATGACTCCGCTGCAGGCACCAGTGGTCATCGCTGTCGGTGTCGAAAAACCCAGCGAGCCAAAAGTATTGGAGATTGAAAATATTTGCGCAGCTGCCGCCGCAACAGAGAATCTTTTGCTGGCGGCACACGCTTTAGAGTTGGGTGCAAAGTGGCGGACCGGGGAATGGGCCCGTGACGCAAAGGTAAAGGAATTTCTTGGGTTTGAAGCGGACCAACATATTATTGGATTTATTTATGTTGGCTATCCTGAGTTTATAGCTGAACAGACACCCCGACCCTCATTTGAAGATCGAACCGTCTGGATGGAATAAAAACGAAAGGAAGAAAAATCAGCAATGGACATTGATGTTCATTGCTGGTTTTATTATTTAACATCCAAGTTTTTTAGTATATCGATCATCAGATCAGGTCTGTCAGTCATAATTCCGTCGACACCCCATTCGATATATTGCTTCATTAGCTGAGGATCATCTACGGTCCATGGTTCGACCGCTACGTTTTTCGCATGAGCTTCACGGACGAAGCGCTTAGTCATAATAGGAATGTTCTTCGATTCCTTTGGGTCATAAGGTGGCTGAATGGATTGATACTGCGGTGCGATGAGTCCGCTCAAGAAAACTTTCCCGAGTAAAACAAACTTTGTCACTTCGCCGCGCGAAGCAGATGTAGCTACTTCCGGACAGGTCTTGCGGAAGTTCTGCATGGCTTGATCATGAAAAGACGCAATCACAACTTTATCTTGCATGCTGTATTTGCGAATGAGCTCACAAAGCGGTTTGTCAATTGGATTTTGAGTCAGCTTGATCTCAATCACATAGCGCATTTGAGGAAATTTTTGAAAGAGCTCCTTCAGAGTTGGCACTTCAATTCCCTGCCCGCGATAGGGAAATGTCTTGTTGTCATCGTTTGACCATTGGTAGGCTGCGTCGAGTTGCTTTAATTCCAAGAGAGTCAAATCTTCGATGAGGCCTGTGCCTTCGGTAGTGCGATCCACTTTTTCGTCATGCATTAAAACGATTTGGCTATCCTTTGTGATGTGCGCGTCCATTTCAAGCACATCCGCGCCAACCTTCACTGCATTTTCGAATGCATACATGGTATCTCCGGGCCAAAGGCCGTCGCCACCCTGGTGGGCAATGACAAGCGGGTGTGGTAGGTCGCGATAGTAATTCTTGGATGGCGCATCAGGCGTCAGGGCTCCGATCAGCGCCAGGCTAAGAACGATCAAAAGGACATAAATGACAAATTGTCGTCGCTTCATTGATACTCCTTGCGGGAAGTTACCTCATCTTAATGGATGAAAACCATAATTGACACGTATAGACTATCTTTGTATAAGTATTTAAGATTACTGACCGGAGGTAAATATGGGTGCAATTGGAGATTTTGTGGCGGACACAGCCTGGCTATGGTATGTTCTATTGGCCATTTTACTTTTAGCGGCTACCTGGTGGGCATTCCGCCATGAAACAAGAGAGAAAGCCAGCGTTGAGCCTAAAGAGCGCGCTCGCTATGACGAAAAAGCATCGGCGGATGACCTAACAAAGATTGAAGGGATTGGTCCGAAGGTCGCAAAAGTTCTGGATCAGGCGGGGATTACAACATTTGATGCTCTAGCGCAAGCCGATCCTTCAGATGTTAAAAAGGTGCTGAACAACGCGGGTTTACAGATGATGAATCCTGAGGGTTGGATCGAACAGGCAGATCTGGCTGCAAAAGGGGATTGGAATGAGCTTGAACAATTGCAAGGGGAATTAAAAGGCGGAAGAAGGAAATAGATAGAAGGAGACCCGGTATACATCGGGTCTCCTTGATTAACCCATGCCTAGATAACGGGCAGTTGCCATAAAGACCACAGCCAGGATGAGCGTCGCAGCTGATATGTTTGAATAGGTAACCTGCTGTTTCCGGATTGTCTGCATTTGGGTCGTTTGTTCACTCGTTGGTTTGCCCTGGAATTGTGCACCAAGACGAGCCATCGCCTTGTTTGTGCGGCCGAGAAGTATACCGAATACAAACCCAATCAATGCGAATCCTGCACCAATGCTAAGACCAATCGCAAAACCTGATCGTTGCCATGCGGCTCCAGCCCTTGCATCTAAAGCATAGAGGATCAGGCCGGCCAGAATGGTCAAACCAGCCGCGACAGACATCCGAGCGCTAAACTTCAAATTGTTCATCAAGTGCCCAATAAATTTTTGTCCCTCCGCTG
>DATFQC010000343.1:0-3283 GCA_035264425.1 Anaerolineales bacterium | reverse complement strand
GTCAAAGGGTGGACGCGAGGGCGAAACCTTCTGGCGGATCCCAGATCGCGGCGAAGCGATTCGCTTTGCCTTACATCTTGCGCGTGCGGGGGATATCGTGCTGTATTGCGGAAAGGGACATGAACAATCCATGTGTTTCGGAGCGCGTGAACACCTATGGGATGACCGGACGGCCATGCGCGCGGCGCTAAGTGAGTCACTTGGAGCAAAGGGCCCAGGGATGCCTTATCTTCCAACACAAGATACCAAAGAAGAGGAATGGCTTACATGGAAGTAAAACCTGTTGTTTTGACTGGTAAACATGTTCGTTTGGAGCCAATGACCGAAGCCCACGCTCTAGGTTTGGCGGAAATCGGCGCGGGACAAACGTTTTGGGATTTTATGCTCTACGGGAATATTAATACAGTGGATGACATGCGCAATTGGGTAAAGGATATTCTCGCGCGCGCGGAGAAAGGGACGGACCTCCCGTTTGTTGCCATTCATTTGGCATCCGGCCGTGTAGCGGGTGCAACACGTTATTTGAATATCATGCCCAGAGATCGTGGTCTGGAGATTGGCGGCACATGGTATGGAACTGAGTTTCAGCGAACGCCGGTAAATACCGAGTGCAAATATTTACTACTGCAGCATGCCTTTGAAACGCTTGGTTGCATCCGCGTCCAACTGAAAACGGATTTGCGGAATGAGCGTTCGCAAAGAGCGATCGAACGCATTGGCGCCGTTAAGGAGGGTGTCCTGCGGAATCATATGATCCTGCCCGATGGACGTTATCGTCACTCGATGTTTTATAGCATTTTGGACACCGAGTGGCCCGGGGTAAAGAAGCGTTTGGAAGAGATGATGGAGAGATAGTTTTCTGGCGCTTAAGCAGTAGTAATCACATAGATATGATCAGGATGGGAATAGCCCTCCAGCATAATATCCTTTTCATACTTCATCCCGATTTTCGTAGCCACACGAATAGAGGCAGTGTTCGCGGGGTCAATGATGGCAATGAGTCGCTCGATGCCCAGTATACGGAATGCATAGTCACGAACGGCTTGGGCAGCTTCAGTAGCGTAGCCCTTGCCCCAGGCGACTGTTGCTAATCGATAGCCAATCTCAACTTCTGCCTGGCCAGCGAGGTCTGGAAAGAAAAACAAGCCACAATAACCAAGGACAGACTGAGTACTTTGCTCAATAACAGCATATGGCCCAAATCCCCATGTCTGGTAGCGCTCAAAGCAAGTATGCAGCCAGCTGTGCACCCATTCTTTTGTTTGTATGCCATCGCTAAAGCGCATTACATCTGCATCGCAAAAGATGCGGCACATTGGTCCATGATCTGTCGTTAGGAAGTGTCGCAAAAAGAGTCGTTCTGTCGTCAACCTGAACATAGAGCTTATTTATCAAGCACGAAGCGACTCATCGAGCCAATTGTGGGGCTCGACCGTATAAACTGCAAAAATGCGAAATGGCCCTGGTTCGCTTTTATCGAATTTTCCTGATTCCAGGCTTTCCTTGGCCTCCTCAAATGTCTCCAACAGGCAGTGTGAATTTGTTTTTATTTCACTAGCAAGATGATTGCATGAAAGCGGAGAACACTCGGGATTTGTCCCCACACTAAAGGTAACCACGTCATAACCATGAAATTCCCGTTTGGTTGGCGCAATGATATTTGTGGAAAAAGACTCGGGTTCGAAATTCAGCCATTGTTTTCGCTCTTGATTGAATTCTTTTTCGTAAACTTCGTAATAGAAGAAGGTAAGACTATCCACATCAATACTGTTTTGTAATGACAGTTCCTGGATTATTTTTGGATTGTCAAAAAGCCAAAAACCATTGTGACGCCAAAATTTTATGTAATCCATAAAATTTGCAGAAGTGCAATTACTGACCGAGTAAACATCCTTCACTGCGGACGCCTGTAGCCAGTCTGGGCGCTGAGCAACTCTTTTTGCCAAATATCCAACACTGATCATTTAAACCCTGTGAGGAAATAATCTGTTAACTAATGAGAACAACTGCTTGCCCTTCAAGAACTATTTTATTATCTTGATTTGTGCAGACGGTGCCGAGCGTGACAATCGGCTTATCTGGACGGACGTTTTTCACTTCCACGATTGTGGTAATCGTATCGCCGGGATAAACCGGTCGTTTGAACTCTAGGGTCTGGCTGAGGTAAATGGTACCTGGACCGGGCAGGTCATTTGCCAGCGTGGCCGAGATCAGCCCGGCTGCGATCATTCCATGGGCAATTCGGCGACCAAAGCGCGTACCCGCCGCGTAATCGTCATCCAGATGGACAGGGTTGGTATCCCCTGTCAGGCTCGCGAAGGATCGGATCATCTCATCGGTGATCAATTGGGTACGGGAAGCTTTATCGCCGAGTTTGAAAGAAGGCATACGGGTCTCCTGTGGTAAAAGTTGGCCTTAGTGATTTACTGGTTCACTCGGATTGAGGATCAAAATATATTCTTGAATATCTTCTCCAAATACTTTTGAGAAAAACTTGTCTTCTGCCATGACGTTGAACCCACATTTTTCCAAAACCCGTTTGGAAGCAATGTTATGTTTGGCAACGTGGGCGTAAAGAGGGCGTGTCTCGATGAGTCCCAGAAATTGTGTGAGTGCCTGGCTGGCGATGCCTTTGCCCCAAAATTCCTTTCCGAGCCAGTAACCCACCTCCCGTTCGCCCAACTGCTCAAAGCAAACGATATTCCCGGCGATCTCTCCATTGAAGAGGATGGTCTTTATCGCAACGGAGCTATCCACCATGATCTTGTTCCAGTGTGCCATAAATGCATCCCTGTTTCGGGATGGAAATGCGGCCATTTGAATGGCATCTGGCTCCAGTTGTTGCGCGAAGAAAATGGGAAGATCAGTTTCTATTGCATTACGGAGCTGAACAAGATTGGTCATAAGAATGTCCGACAGAATTATACGACTGCGGCTGCTCATCGACATGGTCACAAACAAAATTGGCTTTTCCTTTGATGGAAAAGCCAATTTTGGGTTAATACATGGGTTGTAAATATGAGGTCAGTGCACTACCTGC
The DNA here is from genome assembly GCA_035264425.1 of Anaerolineales bacterium. Taxonomy (GTDB): domain Bacteria; phylum Chloroflexota; class Anaerolineae; order Anaerolineales; family Villigracilaceae; genus Defluviilinea. The sequence goes on along the minus strand of DATFQC010000343.1, from coordinate 243 downwards.
AAGACAATTTTGCCATAGGTATGCTTGGCATCGAGTATTTCGTGCGCCCTGCGGATTTCTCGAAGTGGGAGGAGGATAGAAACATATGGCTTTAGCTGACCACTATCCACCATTTTGGCGACTTCGGTCAGTGTGGGCCCAATGGGTGGAGCAGTCGCAATAAACCCTGCACGTACATTATGCGCTGCCGCAGTCTCTTCTGAAGGCGGCTGAATGGTTGAAAGCATGATACCACCCGGTTTC
>DATFQC010000342.1:0-3771 GCA_035264425.1 Anaerolineales bacterium | reverse complement strand
CCAAGTACGTCGCCTCGAATACCAGAACGTCCAGCCAATGGCAGCCGTCCGTGTTCTTAAACGGAGATATCCCGGAAAAAGTCGCCGAAATCAAGCAACAGCCAGGGCCGGATTTGCACGTTTGGGGAAGTAGCAATCTCCTTCAGACGCTCATGAAGCATGATTTGGTCGATGTGTTCTGGCTGATGATCTATCCGGTCACGTTGGGCGTTGGAAAACGGTTGTTTGCCGATGGCACGATCCCGGCGGCGTTCAAGGTGACGGAAAGTATCGTTGCCCCGAATGGCGTCATGGTCGTGAATTACGAGCGTGCAGGCGCAATCACAACCGAAAGTTCATGAATATTCGTGGGTCTCAATCGTTGAGTTACTCCGCTCGGCGTGGGCTACGCGTCAGCACCTTTGCAAAAGGCCGACCCCGTCGAGATACGACGATAGGTCTTAAACTATTGCATTGCTCAGCTCCTACGAGGTGATTCCCGCACCTGCCAGTGGAATACTGGCTTCGACTTTTGTCCCTTTTCCCTCAGCCATCCCCACCGTTACAGTACCACCGAATGCCTCTGCCCGTTCACGCATGATTTTTAACCCATGACCGATATGAGGAGTCTGGCCCCGTGAAGCTTCAATGCCGATACCATTATCCAGCACGGTCAGATAAATCGTATTGTTCTCTAGCCGAAGAGACAACATAGCTTGATCCGCCTGGGCATAGCGTGCAACATTGGTGAGGGCCTCCTGGGCAATGCGCAGCACGGTGATCTCAAGGCTGGGATTTAAGCGTGGGAAAGACTCATTTTCTATATTCAGCACAATATTGATACCATAACGGGGAGTAAATTCATCTATATATGATTCCAGTGCAGCTTTTAACCCATACGCATCAAGTTCAGCCGGGCGCAATTCAATCAACAAACCTCGCACGAGCTTGATCGTTTCTTCTAGAATCTTTAAGGAATCCTGGATCCGTGTACCGCTCTGCTGCATACTGTCTTGCAACGATAGGTTTTCCATCATCGTTAGGTTGATTTTTAAAGCAGACAGATTCTGACCTACTCGGTCGTGTAATTCACGGGCGATGGCTCGTCGTTCCTCATCCTGCACCTCGACCAAACGCCTGGAAAGTACCTTTAAGTATTGACGGTTCTGCTCTAAAGCTTCCTCGGCTCGTTTTCGTTCCGTAATATCCTGAAGGCTGATAGCTCGATAGAGAACATTGTTATCACTATCTTTAACGATTGATGTATCAACCCATGCAAGAAAGATACTGCCATCTTTGCGAATATGTTTGTTTTCATAGACGTGATGTCCCGTTTCATAGGAAATACGGATTTGCTCATGTGTATCTGCGAGGGACTCAGGAGCCAACACGTCGTAAATGGATCGCCCAATCAATTCATTAACCGCATAACCATGCATCTTCGCAAACATGGGATTCACCATGACAAAGGTATCATCCAAGACAGTTGCAATCCCCCAATCCGCGTGTTCAAAGATATGCGCCCAACTTCTCAGCAATTCCTCAGCTTGTTTGCGCTCTGAAAGCTGCTCCAGTAAAACCTGATTTGCCGCCTGGAGTTCGGCGGTCTGTTGCTGGACACGATTTTCCAATTCAAGGTTCAATTCGCGAAGGGCATCCTCTGCTTTCTTCAACTCAGTGATGTCACTGAACATTGCGAACGAGCCAAGAAAATTCCCTTGCGGATCCAGCTTAGGTGTCGTGGAAACGATGACCCACAACTCAGAACCATCTTTGCGGCGATGGCGAAATTCATCGGACCGTGTAGGAACGTCTTGTTTTGCCCGTTCCAACCGATGTTCCCCTTCCGCATAATCTTCTGGAAAGATGAACTCAAATACGGAGCGGCCCATCATTTCTTCAACGGTATAGCCAAGCATATCCGCCATGCGGGAATTCACAAAAACGGTGCGTACTTCCTTGTCAATTTCCCAAATCCCTTCATTTGCGGTTTTGACAATGCGCTGATATTTTTCTTCTGCCTGCTTGCGCTCGGTGACATCCAGCATAGCGCCGATGGTATAAAGTGCTTGCCCATCAGATGTACGCACAAGGGAACGCTTCGCTTCTACCCAGACAATTTCTCCATCTTTACGCACATATCGTTTTTCAAGTGTATAAAATGGGATTTTGCCTTCGACGAGCTGATGATAAAGGTTCATAACAACTGGATAATCTTTTTCAAAAAGAATATCTTTTATCCCCCGACCGAGCAATTGCTCTTTTTCATAGCCGACCATCCGGCAAAATTCCTCGTTGGCGTCTATGCATTCTCCTTGCAGGGTAGACTCCACGATTCCAACTGGCGCCTGTTCATAAATCATTGGTGGCAGGCCTGAGCCAGAACGATGAGTTTCGTTGCTTCCCTTTACGTTAGCCGAATCCAGCTTTCCCTGCGCTTTGCGAGCCTTTTTCATACCAAAACCTCTTCCGTATTAGGAATGAACAACCCATCAGGCATTCCCTACCTGCTGCATAGCTCGCTTCAATTACTATTCCATTCTACAGAGTGCCGCACGTATGCTAGCATACGTAAGTAAACTGATGGTATTGATTCCTACTACAAAGCGATTCGAAAAGTTTACTTACGCACGGAGAACAGACGTGAAACGAGCGGTAAATTAGCATTGTAGATGCTGCATTATAAACCCGCTCACTAGTCAAGGTAAGGTAAGGCTAGATAAACAAAATCTGTGGCTGGTTTTATCACCTCAGTTCGTCGTGGATGTTCGCGAATGTAGGCCTGCATATTATTTTTCGACTATATTTGCTGTGCCCTCGCTCGGCGGCGACGATTTTGAGTTGTACAACCTCTTGTAAGAAACAATACAACATGATTGCATTGAGTCCAGAGGAAGGCGAACTTGTATTATGATCACGGTGTGGAGAATGAAACTGATCGTATTCCTCCTAATGCTTTCTTCGTCGTCGAAGGTAGCAAATACTACCCATTAGCCAAGGCAGTCATCAACATCGGGCGCAGGTTGGAAAATGACCTTGTCATTGACGATCCACGCGTCTCTCGTAATCACGCCCAACTCCAGGCGATTGAGGAACACTATGTTCTATTTGATCTGAGTTCCACCGGAGGAACATTTGTGAATGGAAACCGTATCACGCAAACCATCCTCTACCCGAATGACGCCATCTCTTTGGGAGGAGCTATATTGACGTACTATCAGGATGAGCCGCCTCCCAGACCGGATCTTATCGACACAATAACATAAAGAGCGAGTTGTGACATGAAGGCGGTAAAGGGATTGTAAAGTGAATTTCCTCGGGATCGGGGTATATTATCGATCAGGGTACAGCCTGCTTTTGTCATGCAACAATGCCAGTTCGAACCACAGGCGTGAAAGTGACCAGACAGGCGGGAAAATCATTGAGGTCCGAAGAATACCCCAAAAGCATACCCCCAAATATAGAAGGGCATCTACTAAAAAGGCACAGCGAAGGATGAGCGAAGGATCATCGAACGATCCTCGAAGGATCATTTCGTCAAAAATGAGTGCCATATATGGGGGTCAGCTAACAAAAAAGCAAAGCATAACCTATTCCACCCAATCCAAAATTAAAGGCCAACAGGAACCCAAAAGAGCGAAGATGAGGTTGTCCTTGTCAGAAAGTGAAGTTTGGTTATCACGCGCTTGTAAGCTCCTGAGCCCCAATTAGATTTATACTCGGACTCAACAATGTTCCACTTGGGCGGGACCCTCGGCGTAGCACCACCTCATGATTTGAAATGTGGACTGC
>DATFQC010000341.1:0-7652 GCA_035264425.1 Anaerolineales bacterium | reverse complement strand
ATTGACGGAACGTACTCACGAAAAAATACAATCCTGAACCTGGCCATGAATAAATTCCGGTCTTGGGATAAGACTGCCGCCTCCCGCGTTCATGAGTTTGCTGCCATCTCAAAAGGAATCGCAAAACGCATTCAGTCCTCTTATCAGCGTGAGGCACGCATCATCTATCCGCCGGTTGAGATCGAACGATTTCATCCCAATGGAGGCCGTGGAAATTATTTTGTCACGCTTTCGCGGCTGGTCGCGCACAAACGAATGGACCTAGTGATTGATGCGTTTTCAAAGTTAAACTTGCCACTCAAAATCATCGGGGAAGGTCCCGAGAGGAAAAGGCTGCAAAAGCAAGCAACAACAAATATTGAATTTTTAGGTTATCAGTCAGATGAGACGGTCGCTCAAATTCTGGCTAATGCCCGCGGCTTTATTTGCGCAGCCGAGGAGGATTTCGGTATCGCGATCGTCGAGGCCCAGGCAGCGGGATGTCCGGTCATCGTGTATCAAGCTGGAGGCGCCTTGGAAACAGTCATTGATGGATGCACCGGTCTTTTTTTTGCAGAACAGTCGGCGAAGAGTTTGATGGCTGCCATCAACAGATTCAACGATTCAGTCGATTGTTTTCATCGAAGTGACATGGTGGAAAATGCGCAAAAGTTTAGCAAAGAGCGCTTCAGAAAATCATTCCGGCAATTTGTAGGATAAACATTCCAGCGTTTCTTTTTCACGTTCACTGTAAAATAGCCACATGACAAATTTCTTCGCCGCAAACTATCACGGTCCCGCCTTCGAGCTATTCGGAACGGCTCATTTCGCTGCTCTGGGAGCCTTAATCCTCCTCAACTTGTTCCTTCTGCGCTTCAAAAAGTCCAATGATAGTACCAAATCAGCGATTCGCTGGATGCTGGCATTGATTTTGTTAATCAACGAAATTGCCTGGCATTACTGGAATTATATTTTTGGCAAGTGGACCATTCAGACCATGTTGCCATTGCATCTGTGCAGTTTACTGGTGTGGACCGGCGCGTTCATGCTGATCACAAAAAATTATGGAATTTATGAGTTCATGTACTTTATGGGAATTGCAGGCGCAATTCAAGCTCTGGCAACGCCTGGGATTGGCATTTATGGTTTCCCACACTTTGTGTTCTTCCAATATTTTCTCTCGCATGGACTGATCATCACGTCTGCTATTTACATGACGGCGGTTGAAGGTTTTCGGCCGACCTGGAAATCCCTAATACGAGTGGCGATTTGGATGAATATTTATGTGGTGATCATCTATTTTATTAATTCTGCCATTGGCAGCAATTACTTAATGATTAACTACAAGCCCAGCACCCCGAGCGTGCTGGATTTGCTCCCCGAATGGCCCATTTATATTCTATATATGGAATTGATTGGTCTGATCTCAATAGTTCTGCTCTATCTTCCCTTTGTGGTTAAAGATTTGCGAAGCAGATATCTCCTAAATCGCGATAATAGTTCCCGACTGGAAAGTATTTCAAAATAAGAGATATTTCTAGATTAGTAAGCAGAAACTCCCCTTTCGGGGAGGTCTTGTTTGCTATGGTAATTCACCCATCTCCAACATTAATGTCATGGGTAGTCCAGACAGTACATATTTGACTCCGCCAAACACCCCCTCTTGAGCATCATCGGGGTTACCGCTTAAGGTAGGAATTGTGTTTTCAATCCATTTCCTCGCATCTTCTGGGGCTGCACCATCGTACGGCAGAGTTGCCATAAAGCTCAGAAGTTCCGTGGCGATTTTGTTATCTGAATTCTCATTTTGCCTGATAGACGTTTCGATGAAGTCTACAATAAACGGCTCTCTGCCAGAAATGACAACCCGAAGCAACGCTGTTGAGAGTAAGCCTTTAATGCAACTTCTTTCATAATACACTGCCCCTTTTTTTACTTGTGTACATGTGAAATTTTGTTGTTCCAACCGTACAGTTACATTCGCTGGGGACAAGCCCGGAAGTTGACCTATTATCTTTAGATTTGGGGTTGGCTCTGCTGTAGATGTCAGAATCTCTGAAGGCGCTGGTGAATTGGCTGGCGCGGCTGTAAACGTTGAGATGACAATACTATTTGCTCCCTGGGCATCCGGAGTTGGGGTAGCACGCGCTACACTACAAGAGGACATTAGGAGGAACACTCCTGCCAAAAAAGAGGCCTGGTATTTTTTCATTTTGACGACCTTCCCTGTTTTTGATCTGCAATCCTTGAATTTGCTTCTTACATGACAGTCAGCATGCTGAAAAGATACATCGTCAATCATTGTTAGCTCAGTGTTCTTTATAAACGGAGAAAGAATCCCTTGGCGGTTAAGGGTTTGCTAAGCAGATGGCTTTAAACTGCTTCAACACCGTGCAATTGGAAAGCATTTCGAATTAAGGTAGAATATACAAGAACGCTGCCGGGGCGATGGCGGAATCGGCAGACGCAACGGACTTAAAATCCGTCGGTGGAGACACCGTGAGGGTTCGACCCCCTCTCGCCCCATCTTTAAACTGTCATTGCGAACCACCATCCATAGGCGGTGGGCAATCTCCTCTGGAAAAGATTGCTTCCCGAAGGCTCGCAATGACATTTGCATCTGAAAGGCTGACTATGTTTTTTACTCGTCAACAGCTTGAAGAGATCGAGGACAAAAGCCTGGCTCCTTACGGAATGCGCAGTAAGGACTCAAAAGGCCGCGCCTATTTGGATAATGAACCGGAATATCGCACAACGTTCCAACGCGACCGCGACCGCATTATCCATACCACTGCATTTCGACGACTCGAATACAAGACGCAGGTCTTCATCAATTACGAGGGCGATTACTTTCGGACCCGTCTGACTCACACACTGGAGGTCGCTCAGATCGGTCGGACGCTGGCGCGTGCCCTGGGCGCCAACGAAGATCTGGTTGAAGCGATTTGCCTGGCGCATGATCTTGGTCACTCGCCATTTGGGCATTCCGGTGAAGTTGCCCTGGCTCGTTTAATGAAGGATTTTGGCGGCTTTGATCATAATCGGCAATCCCTGCGCATTGTCACGGAGCTTGAGCAGCGTTACCCTGAATTCCCCGGCTTAAATCTAAGTTGGGAAGTGCGCGAAGGCATGGTCAAACACGAGTCCGAATATGATATTTCAGACGCCCGCGATTTCAATGCTGATTTGCGCGGCAATCTCGAGACACAGATCGCCAATGTAGCCGATGAGTTGGCTTATACCACCCATGACCTGGATGATGGCTTGCGTTCAGGTATGATCACACCCCAAATGCTGGAGGGCATCGCGCTGTGGGAAATTTTGCGTGAAACCTATAAATGGCGTGGACCCAATCTGGATGAGATCGAACGTCACCGCATGATCCGGCAACTAGTTGGGATCATGGTCACAGACATGATCGAAGCGACCGATAAGCGCTTGCAGGAAAGCCGGGCGAAATCCGCGCTCGACCTACAAAGGTTGAAATACAATGTGATCGGCTATAGTGAAGAGATGCAGCGTCGCCATCGAGAATTGAAGGATTTTCTTTATAAAAAGTTGTATCGACACTATCGGGTCGCACGGATGCAGGTCAAGGCCGAGAGACTGATCTCAGATATTTTCAAGGCCTATTGTTCAGAGCCAATGATGCTGCCAGACACCACTCAACTCGGAATCGAGAAACGTGGTCTGGAACGCACTATTTGTGATTACATTGCCGGCATGACAGACCGTTATGCCATTGAAGAATACCAGAGATTATTTAACCCGCTAGAGAAACCTTAGAGAAAGTGAGGTCAGAATGCATCAGCAAACCTATTTAACACCGGAAGGTGCAGCCAAACTTCAAGCGGAATTGACAGAACTTACCGGCCCACGTCGGGAAGAACTGTCCAAGCGTCTGCGGTCTGCGATTCAGATGGGTGATCTTTCTGAAAATGCGGATTACCATAAAGCCAAGGAAGACCAGGCATTTCTCGAAGGACGGATTCAAGAAATTGAAGCTGTCTTGCGTACCGCCGTTATCATTGAAAAAAAATATAGCGATGTGGTAACCGTCGGTTCGACGGTTACTGTTCAGGAAGCTGATTTTGACCCGGAAACATATTTTATGGTGGGTGCAAAAGAAGCTGACCCTCGTAATGGCAGAATTTCAAACGAATCTCCGATTGGGAAAGCGCTGCTGGATCATCGAGCAGGAGAGGTCGTGGAGGCAGAAACGCCTGGAGGCAAGCTCAAATTTAAAATCCTCAAAATTGAATAAGCTATTATTAAACAAAAAGAGACTGGCCTGTGAACTGCGGCCAGTCTCTTTTGATTCAGCTTGGAATCACTCTCCGCTGCGCGGCCAGACCGCCAATTCGAGAGTAATGCGTTCAAAATAACTCTTCTGTGGCATGGCACCGCTTCCATATTCCATATCCACAACTGTTGCCAATAATTGGAGTGTAGCGGTCTCTAGCAAGACTTGTTCCTGCGGCTTCACAATGACCAGTTCGCCTTTTGGCTCAAGTCGAGCGCGGATATTCGGATCGTTGTAGGCATGCTCAGACATCAAAACCTTGGTAGCAGTCTTGATATCGTTCTTATCAAAGAGCCATATCTCCAGCGCCGCGACTTTTTTCGGCTCACCGACTCCGATCGTTTCCGAGACCCCAACGCCATATTCGCCCAAGAATTCTCCGCCACCGGTATCAATGCTAAACGATTCGTCATAAAGATCGTCCCCCAATACGTAGGTGGTCATGGTCTGCGTGATTGGCTGGGCCAAGCCAAGAGATTGAAAATCAGTCCTCTCCACCTGACGACTGATCTCATTGGCCTGCATAACGGGGGTCACTGTACCCGAACCTTTTCGCAGTAAACGCGACAGATAAAGCCCTCCCACACCTACAAGAATAATAACGATAACGAGGGAGGCCCAGATAACAGCGGTACTGAGCGAAGATGGCGCCTCACCTGCAGGCGTCGTGGGGATCTGTCCCTTGGCAGCCAGGATCAAATTAGCATATTGCTGAAGTGCAGCAGGGTCTACACTGCCGGGGCTACTCTGAAGCCGAGTAAGCGTAGGACTGGCAGCTTCGCCCAGAGCATCCCAGCGACGGAGAGCAGTATCATTATCACCTGTGCGTGCAAATGACTCGATCGTCATCCGCAAATAATCTTCCTGGAGATCAGAGCGCAGAACTTCCGGTGTGGCATTCGTCCATTGGACAGGCCAAATCACCCAGCCAAAGAGCAGGCCAATCAGCAAGCCTACTACCACACCCACTCCAATAGCCACCGCCGTACTTTTGAGAAGATTTTTTGAAATCGCCGTTACTGCTTCCATGGTTTATTCCTTTATTTGAGGAGTTTTACCGCCTGTTTAAACTACTAAACCTATTGGAGAAAATACAGCAAAAAACAGTTTAGTCATAAGCAAGACATGCGTGCGGTATTTTGCTAATCAATTATATACTATCCCATCAACAATACAACCTCTCGAGAGTACCGATGATGTTTTACAGGCTTTCCATCAAATAGAGCACGCGCTCTGCGTCACGGACGTTGACTGCTTCACAGATTTTGAATCTTTGCTTGAACGCCCCTTCGAATCCCTCGCGTGTGTAGGTTGGGAAAATATCTTCGCGTGATACCAGCAATTTTTGCACCTGACTATCAGTTTTGGGCACAAACTCGATGATGAGCCACTTTCCTATTTTCGCAAAGAAATCCGCCACTTGAGGCAGGGGCACGTTATTCGAGATCGCCAGATGATGAATGAGCGCCAGGGCTAAAACCATATCGGCAGGGCCACGTGTACCAAACGAATCGCGTTCCTCGTTTGCCCATCCAATAGAGGGGCTAGGATTGGTTAGGTCCAGCAGCAGCGGTAGGAGATTTTCCTCTTTCGCGCTTTTCACCTGGCGATAATTATGTTCCACTGCTGCCGGATCAATATCTGACGAGACAACGTAAGAACCGCCTTCTCCTGCTACCCGGCTAAAGACACCGTTGTTCGCGCCCAGATCCCAAACAAGCGTTGGTTTTACCTTTGCAGACCATTCACGGACGAGCTGCTTCTTATGTTCAAACGCGGCATCCGAATAATTTGTATTGTCGTAATAATTTCCCCATTCTGTGCCGCCCGGTTTCCAATCTAGTTTTCGGACAGCAGAATCAAGCCCATCGATCAAGCCGGTCATCGCCTGCTTGCTCATTGTCCCGGCGCGCGATTTCACTTCTGCGCCGGAATATTTTTTTTGAGCGCCAGCATGCAAATGGATATTCGTCAACAAGCCAAAATTGAAGCGCGTCTTCGAAGGCAACAGCTCACTCGCCAAGTCAAGCGGCACACCGTCAATATACACCCGCAACAATTGATTCAAGCGGACATCCTTCAAAGCCATCAACGCCAGCGGTGCCAGAAAATGCTGGCAAAACTGACGATACGCCACCCAGGGCTGCCCCTCTTTGTAAATCTCAAAAGAAAGCGTATCAATCAAAGTTGGCTTACCGCGCACAAATTGAATATTGTACGCGCTCGCATCCTTCAACGACATGCTTGCCTTCAAGGCACGACGCTGAATAGATAACGTCGCGAGCGCGGCATCCTGCAATTGACCAAACGACCACTCATAGGGATAAGAGATGAACGGTACGCGTTCCGGTTGGATGATCTTGTAGGCCGCGTCCCCCAGAGGATCAGCCGGAAGTTGATCTACTTCTACGTGTGGAATCAATAACCCCGCTTTGACCAGCTTCTCATACAAGCCGGATTCCATGAACCGCCCATATTCCTGTTCATACTTGCGGTTGACCTGTCGGTATAAGACTCCACCGCGAGAAAACAGGAAGCCGCTTGGATCCCGGAAAGAAGCAGAAAGTTGTCTGCCGGACTGCTCTGCTTGTTCGCTACTTTGATTCTGCGTCGTCATCTTCTTCATCAGTTTTGGCTTTTGGCTTGACTCCAAACCATTTACTGATCGTCCCCCAGGACGCGCGGATCGCCACGCCCAGGCCAAGCAACGTAGCAATTAATAATTGGATCAGGAAACTTCCTGAACCCGGATCAAGATATGGAAGGGGTGCAAAATGCATATTTTCTCCTATTCAACAGCTTCGGGAATGATCTGTTCCAGAAGGAAAGTTTCCTGACAATTTATACATTGAGCTTCACGCTTATTGGCAACAACCAGCAAACCACCGCAATTTGGACAAGGTTGCTTGAGCGGTCGTTTCCATGAGGTGAAATCGCAGTTGGGATAATTTTCGCAACCAAAGAACGTACGGCCTTTGCGGGTTTTCCGTTCCACAAGCTCACCGCTATCTTTCGGGCAAAGTACCCCGATCTTTTCAAGCCAGGGTTCGGTATAACGACAGGTTGGGAAGTTCGCACAGGAAATGAATTTCCCAAAGCGGCCATATCGGATGACAAGCTCGCCGCCATCCTCCGGGCACTTGCGGCCGATCGGCTCCGGTTCACTTTTGGTAACCGGCATTTCTGCCTGTGCTTTTTTGACATCCTCAGCAAACGGATGATAAAACTCGTGCATCACTTCAGCCCACTCGGCCTGACCAGAAGCGATCATGTCAAGGTCTTCTTCCATGCGGGCCGTGAATTTCAAATCAACGATATCTGGAAAATATTGGATCATTAAATCATTGACCTGGATTCCAATATCCGTTGG
>DATFQC010000340.1:0-3070 GCA_035264425.1 Anaerolineales bacterium | reverse complement strand
TGATACCTCGGCAATCGAACAGGCAATTTCCTTCGCTTTGATCAATGTGGTCAGTGGAGTCCTTTTGCTCGTTTGGGTCGCCTACAACATGTTGAGAGCCAGCTTGCCGTTTGCCCTGCTCTCCCTTTCGATTGCGCCGGTGATGTTTGTTGTCACCTTGTATTTCTCGGCCCAGGCGCGTAAGGCGTTCCGAACGAGCCGTAAGGAGATCGGAAATGTCAACGCCGAGTTACAGGAAAGCATCTCGGCTGTCCGCGAAGTACAAGCCTTCAACCGCGCAGATGAAAACATAGAGCAGTTCAAGGGAGTTAATGCTGCGAATCGGGATGCCAACGTGCGCGCAGTCGCTTATACCTCTGCCCTGGCTCCAACTCTGGAAGCGCTCTCGTATGTGGCGCTTGCCATAGTGGTTGGCGCGGGGGGCTGGGCACTTCTCAAAGGGCAAACACTTTTCGGCGCGATCGTTACCTTTGGTTTGGTCATTACCTTCCTCGCCTATGTCCAACGTTTCAACCAGCCCATTCAACAGATCGCCGTTTTGTGGACGAACATCCAAAATGCCATCGCTGGGGCGGAACGCATTTTTGGTATTCTCGATGAAAACATTGTGGTGACGGATAAACCCAATGCGATCAGCATGCCGCCAATCAAAGGATTGGTGGAGTTCAACAACGCCACGCATTCTTATGAAGATGGTGTGCCAGTTCTGAAAGATGTTACCTTAACCGCGCAACCCGGGCAGACGATCGCAATCGTGGGCCCAACGGGGGCAGGCAAAACCACGATTATCAATCTGCTGCCCCGCTTTTATGATGTGACCGGCGGTTCTGTGAAGATCGATGGCATGGATGTCCGTGACGTAACAATGAAGAGTCTGCGCGAACAGATTGGCATTGTATTACAGGATACATTCCTGTTCAGTACGACGGTCATGGAAAATGTCCGTTTTGGAAGACCAAACGCGACCGATGAAGAAGTGCTGGCTGCCATCAAGCTTGCTAACGCCGATTCGTTCATCGAACGTTTACCTGAGAAATATCAGACGGTGCTGGGGGAACGCGGCTCGGGCCTCTCGCAGGGACAACGTCAGTTGCTGGCGATTGCGCGTGCCGCGCTCGCAGACCCGCGCATCCTCATTTTAGATGAAGCCACTTCCAGCGTGGACACCCGGACCGAGCGCCTCATCCAAAAGGCGTTCGATGAGTTGCTCAAGGGTCGCACGGCTTTTGTCATTGCCCATCGTCTGTCAACGATCCATAACGCGGATGTGATCTTGGTACTGAAGGATGGTCAGATCATTGAGCGCGGTAAACACGATGAATTGCTGGCGAAACAAGGTTTTTATTACGATTTGTATATGAGCCAGTTCAAGAAACAGGAAGAGATTACGGAAGCGGCAATGGCTCAGAGTTAAGAAGCAAAACGCAACTATTGAATTGAAAGAGGAAAGAAGAACAGATAAGTCTTCTTTCCTCTTTTCTTATCCATGAGGCCTGAAACTTGACACAGGGAACTCCCTGAGTGGTGGTTGAGTCACCGAGTATTTTTCGATGGCGAATTGGAGCCCGAAGTTGAAGGGTTATGGTATCCTTAATCAATGTGCGCTCCGCTTTGCGGACGTCATCCCGCGAGGCGGGACTTCACTGTTGGAGCCTTTCATGTACATTGCCATCGAAGGGGTCATTGGAGTCGGCAAGACGACCCTCGCCCGCCTTCTTCAAAACACATTCAACGCCGAAATCCTTTTGGAAGTTTTTGAGGAAAACCCGTTTCTCTCCGATTTCTACGCCGATCGCGAACGTTACGCCTTTCAGACGCAAATCTTCTTTTTGCTGAGTCGTTACCATCAACAGCGCCGGACTGTCCACGAGCTGACTGCCTCAGGAAAGAATCTTTTCGCCGACTACACCTTTGCCAAGGATGCACTCTTTGCGCAGATCAATTTAAAAGGTGACGAACTGGATATGTACTATAAAGTTCATGAAGCATTGGCAGAGAAGATCCAAAAACCCGACTTGCTCGTCTATCTGCAAGCCAGCACCGATACATTGATGCAGCGCATCGCCCTGCGTGACCGTCCCTACGAGCGGCAGATGGAGCGCTCCTACATTGATGAACTTAATCACGCCTATGACAGTTTTTTTGCGAAGCCTTTTGACCACACACCTGTTTTAACAATTGATACGAACAATCTGAACATCATCCAGAACCCTGAGCACTTGAAGCTGGCTGAGGAACGCATCAGGCAAAGCCTGAACCTGCCTCCGTTTCAACAAAGTTTGCCCATGCCCTAATCAGCTCTCGCTGCCTCGGCAGCGCAGGGAGTGTGATTAAGAAGGAACAATTATGCGAGTTACGCGTGAATCATTGATCCGAATTGCCAAAGAGACGGCCCAGGAGCGTGCTTTTAACGACCGCGACATCATCGCCGCCTACCTGACAGGCTCCCTTGTTTCCGAGACGGATCCCGTCCTGGGGGGCACCGCCGATATTGACATTATTTTTGTCCATGCTGAGGAGCCAAAACACCGGCGCGAATTCGTCAAGCTGACCCCCGATTTTCACCTGGATCTTAGTCACCGCGCCAAAGCGGAGTTCAAGCGACCGCGCGAACTACGTCTCGATCCGTGGCTGGGATGGGAGATGTACGATCCCATGCTCCTTTATGAGCGCGAGAAATTCTTCGAGTTTATCCAGGCCGGCTTACGGGCCGGGTTTGAGTTTAATGCTCCTGCCCCGGCTTTACAGCGTTCGCGCCTTTTGCTTTCACAGGGACGATCTATTTGGCGTGATCTGCTTGCAGTAGAAGATACTCTGACCCCCAAAAATGTATCGCAGTATTTGACGTCACTGTATCATGCGGTCAATGCAGTTGCTGAACTTTCGGGGCCGCCGTTGCCGGAGCGCCGCCTGATGCTAGAATTTCCTCCTCGGGCAGAGACGGCTCAACGTCCCAGCCTGAACGCGGGAATGATCGATTTGTTGGGCGCCTTGGACCTGGATCCCTCGGTGATCAGTGCCTGGATCCCTGAATGGAAACAGGCCTTTGAAGCGGCCATGGAAAACAGCA
>DATFQC010000339.1:0-4489 GCA_035264425.1 Anaerolineales bacterium | reverse complement strand
TTGACAGTGATCAAGCAACTATCTCCATGAAACAAAATCTTCCCCTGACAATTCTGCTTTTTCTTAGCTTGGTCATTGGATTCCTTACACTCAATAATTTCGGCGAGTCCTGGGATGAGCTGAAATTGTATGATTATGCATCAAACTCGCTTAAGGCATACACGATGTGGCCTCAGCATGGCACCATACCCATCACAGGCGATCACTTTGAAAACTATGGGCCCGCTTTCATGATGTTCACTACCCTCCTCAAAAAGCTGGGCACACAAATTTTTTCTGATACACGGCCAGTGGAAATCCAACACTTTGTCTATTTCGTTACCTTCCTAATAGGCATGTGGGCGTTCTATCACCTCGCTACTCGCTGGATGAGTCAACGTGCTGCCTTTGGCGCTACCCTTCTTTTCATCAGCCAGCCGCTTTTTTGGGGGCATGCCTTCATTAATCCAAAGGATATCCCTCTCCTTTCCCTTTTCCTGCTCAGTGTCTATCTGGGATTGAAAATGCATGATTCACTTTTTGGACTTGGAGCTGATTCCCTTTTTGAAGCTGCCTCCGCTACCTGGAGCGGATTACCACAACGCACGCGCCGTCTGCTGGTGGCCGCGACAATCTTCTGGCTGGTTTCCATTGTTATTTTTTTTGGTGGCACGCCGATGATTCACCTATGGCTGGACAGTGTAGTTCGCGCGGCAGCGAATGGCGAACCTTCCTTGATTACGCGACTTGTTCCGCGGATACTCCGAATTGCACCGAAGATTTATATTGA
This sequence comes from Anaerolineales bacterium, assembly GCA_035264425.1. GTDB lineage: Bacteria > Chloroflexota > Anaerolineae > Anaerolineales > Villigracilaceae > Defluviilinea. Next base: position 3,720 of record DATFQC010000339.1, on the reverse strand, counting down.
GAAATTTTTCGTATTATTTTTGCGCGCCCGGCTGATTTATTTTCTGATGATTACCGGAACTCTCATCTGGCTTTATCGCCATAATTTTCCGGTCGCGTTTCGTGTGATAGGCATCATTTTGCCCGCTGGAATTCTTCTTGGCCTGACCGTATCTATTCGAATCTTTGGGCCACTGGCTGGGATTTTGGTCGCAGGCTATATTCTATGGAAGTCGGGTGTGAAAACCTGGCTAGTGATCACTACCTATGCATTGATCGCCATCTTTGCGATGTATCTCACCTGGCCCTATCTTTGGCCAAATCCCATCGGTCATTTTTTCGAAACCGTTCAGGTCATGGCACAGCATCCCTGGCCGGGAAATGTTTTATTTAACGGCAGGACGTATCCAGCCAATGATTTGCCAGCTTCCTATGTGCCAACTTTTCTGGCAATCCAATTGACGGAACCGGTCTGGTTGTTGTTTCTCGTCGGTTTGACGGCAGCAGTTTTCGATGCTGTAAAGAAATGGACAAAAAGCCGCGAATTGCTGGCATTAACATTTGTTTGGTTCGTTCTGCCTCTCGCCACCTTTGTCATCTTGCGTCCAACGCTATACGATAATTTTCGTCAATCCTTTTTTATCGTGCCCCCCATCTTTTTCATAACAGGCTTGGCTTTCGATCAAATTCGAAAACCTGTCCTCCAGGGTATATTAATTGCTCTTGTTGTTCTGCCGGGTTTGATTTCATCCATAAGGCTGCATCCGTATGAATACGTTTACTATAATCAGTTTGTCGGCGGCGCAAAAGGAGTGGTCGATCGCTTTGAATTGGATTACTGGGGAACATCGTACCGTGAAGCAGCTACCGAAGCCAATCGCATTGCATCGCCGAACGCAAACGTCTGGGTAGATGGGCCCGCCCATCTTTTCAACAGGTTCGCCCGTTCGGACCTTCATATTTACTCTCCTCAGGAAGCTGAACGAGCCGATCATTACGATCTTGTGGTGACTCTCGCACGTTATGATCTGGAAAAAACATCTTTTCCAGAAGCACCCATTGTTTATCGTGTGACACGCGAAGGCGCGGTATTCACTATAATTAGAAAGCCATAAAGGAAACAGAGATGAATTTATCCACAGGACTGCCTAGCTTGTTGGAACGGCTCTCAACAGAAACCATTCTTGCAGATGGCGCGATGGGGACCATGCTCCATGCTCATGGTATTGGGTTTGAAAAATGTTTTGACGAACTTAATCTTACAAAACCGTCTGCCGTGGCTGAGATCCATCGGGCCTATATCGAAGCGGGTGCACAATTGATAATTACCAACACGTTTGGGGCAAACCGTTTCAAACTCGCGAAACATGGATTGGAAGAACAGGTTATCAAGATCAACAAGGCCAGTGTGGACCTGGCAAGACGTGTGGTTGCGGCCTCCTTCCAGGACGTGCTGGTCGCAGGGGATGTGGGACCCTTGGGAGTGCGGATCGCGCCGTTTGGGCGTGTCCAACCTGAACAGGCGCGCGCTGCATTCGCAGAACAAATCCAGGCGCTGGCAGAAGCAGGCGCAGATTTGATCGTGATGGAAACGTTCAGCGACCTCTATGAAATCCGTGAGGCGATCAGGGCCGCGCAGGAATCGTGCAATTTACCCATCGTGGCTTCCGTGACTTTTACGCGCGATGACCGCACTGTGCTAGGCGATGATCCCACCAAAGTGGCGCGTATGCTCAAGGAGGCAGGCGTTGACGTGATTGGAGTGAATTGTTCTGGTGGGCCCGCTCAACTCCTGCGGATCTTGAAACAAATGGTTCAGGCAGTACCAGACCGTTCCGTAAAATTCTGGGTGAAGCCCAACGCGGGCTGGCCCGAACAGGTGGGCGGACGAATTATGTATCCCGCAGATGCTGAATATTTTGGTGAGTATGCACTTTCGTTCCGAGAAGTAGGTGCCTGCATTGTAGGCGGATGTTGCGGCACCACTCCCCAGCATATTGCGGCAATGCGAAAAGCGCTCGATACCGCGCCTCCTATTGATCAACCTCATATCTCTGTTCTTCCTCAAGATGAAATTACCGAAATCGTCCAGGAACAACCGACGCAATTTGCGCAGAAACTGACTTCTGGGGGATTCGCCATCTCTGTGGAAATGGATCCACCGCGCGGACTCTCGACTCATAAACTATTGGCGGGCGCTTCTCTTCTTGCCGACGCCGGCGCAGACGTGATCAACGTCGCTGACTCCCCGATGGCGCGCATGCGGATGTCTGCCTGGGCAGTCTGTGATGTGGTTCAGCGTAAAGTTGGCGTCGAGACTACGCTTCACTTTCCCACGCGTGGACGAAACCTGCTCCGCGTTCAGGGCGATTTGCTGGCCGCGCACGCGCTTGGTATCCATAATGTGTTTGTCGTGATGGGTGATCCAACTTCGATCGGTGATTACCCCGAGGCGATGGACAATTACGATCTCGTGCCATCCGGTCTCATTAAACTCATTAAGCAGGGATTTAATGCCGGGCTAGATCATTCCGGTACGAGCATCGGGCAACCCACAAATTTCTTTGTGGGCGCAGCGCTCAATTTATGCCCACCGGATGCAGAAAGGGAGATCAAGAACCTGCATCGCAAAGTTAATGCTGGCACAGACTTTTTCATCACCCAGCCCATCTATCGCGCGGAGGATGGTCCAGCCCTGCTCGAACGATATGAAGCCAAATATGGAAAGCTGAACAAACCCGTTCTAGCGGGTATTCTGCCATTGGTCAATGTTAGACACGCAAACTTCCTTCATAATGAAGTGCCGGGCATCTTCATCCCTGAAGAAATACGCAAACGCGTCGAGGCTGCCGACGACTCGGAGCGTGGCGCAAGCGTCGGTGTAGAACTAGCTGTAGAATTGATCCAACAACTCAAAGCGTGGGCAGGAGGCGTCTATATCATGCCGCAGTTCCACAAATTTGATATGGTCGCCGAAATCATCGAGCAGATCAAATAACAAATATCCTATCGCGGCAATAGTTGAACGGGTGGTAAAATCCACAAAATCTTCTGCTTTTCATTCCAGGGAATCTTATGCTCCTTACAATTGACATAGGTAACACCAACGTCACATTAGGTTTATACAAAGGCAACGTTCTGGGGGCGCATTGGCGGCTGGCTACAGACCATGCCCGCATGCCTGATGAATATGGTTTGCAATTTCAGGGACTTTTGCAAAATGCCGGGCATACGATCAAGGATATAAAAGCGATTTGCCTGGCTTCTGTAGTACCACAACTCACCGGACGCGTGATCCAGGCGTGCCGGGAATACCTTGAAAAAGATCCCTTCATCGTGGATGTTGGCATCAAGACTGGAATTAAAGTTCGCTATGAAGACCCCAAGGCAGTGGGTGCTGATCGCATCGCCGACGCAGTGGCAGTGATGTACTTGTATGGTGGCCCCGCCTGTGTAATCGATTTTGGAACAGCCACAACATTTAATGCCCTCACAAAAGAAGGAGAGTATCTGGGCGGTGCCATTACAGCTGGGATTACTCTTGCCACGGAGGCGCTTTTTGTCAACGCCGCCAAACTTCCACGTATCGACTTGCAGCGCCCACCGTCGGTGATTGGTAGAAACACAGTACATGCAATGCAGGCGGGTTTGCTGTTTGGCTACGTAAGCATGGTCGAGGGCATGGTTGATCGCTTTCGTAAAGAGCTCGGTGTAGAGATGAAAGTGATTGCAACCGGCGGGC
>DATFQC010000338.1:0-3022 GCA_035264425.1 Anaerolineales bacterium | reverse complement strand
TCGAAGGGCGTCGATAAATTACAACAACTCGGCTTGGGCGTTGACGATATGAATGTCATTTCAGGGATACCGATCAAGAACACCATTTTAGGTAGACCGTCGGCTATTACGTATGTATCGCGCATTGGCCTGTTCGGCGCGATCCTGGGAATGTCCCTCGGTATCTTCTTAATTTATGGAATTCCCTATCTTTACCCTCTACTAGTTGGCGGACAGCCAATCTTCCCGGTGCCACAGGGTCTGATCATCACCTTTGAGATGACCATGCTTGGACTCATGGGATTTTCCTTTATCGGCATGTTTGTGGATAGTGGATTCCCTTCTTATACACCCAAGGAATATACTCCCGAAGTCAGCGAGGGCAAGATCGCCTTATTATTCAGTTGTCCAGCAGGCCAACAGGAAAAATTCATCGATGCACTCAAAGAGGCAGGAGCTGAATCAATTGAACCTGTGGAGGCGCGTCATTTATGAGCACTAGTCTCAGCGTTATCATTCAACGCTTGTTCATGATCTTCGTTGCAGCCGGCCTGGCCTTTGCTGTGATTCTGCTTTTTACGTTTGACATTATCAAAATCGACTGGCCTTCCTTTATGGAAATCCAGCCATCTTATCGTCAGATGGAAAACCCGCTTCCCGTTCCCGAGCGCTCGATTCCGATTGAAGGGCCAATCGTCATCCCGGGCATGGGCGCACCCGAAAATCCGACCAAAGCTGATGATGCCTCCATCGCGCGCGGTGCCGAGCTCTATAACATCAATTGCAAGATGTGTCATGGACAGACCGCGCAGGGAAATGGTCCGATTGCCGCCTTTCTGGCAAACAAACCTGCGAATCTAACTTCTCCAGTTGTACAATCGAAAAGCGATGGTTCGATATTCCTCACCATTACGAATGGCGTTGCCGGGAAAATGCCGGCTCTCAATGAGAATTTTCTGGTTCCTGAACGCTGGGATCTGGTCAACTATGTCCGCACGCTGAAAGCAAAAGAATAGGGGAGGACCAAAATATGAATGACGACACTCGTCGACTGATTTACGGCACAATCGTTGCTTTCCTTTTATTTATCGTCTTCTGGCTCGGCATTGTCTATCTCTCCGCTTGTAGCTTTACGCTGACGTGTATTCAGGCCAATCCGCTGGTGGAACGAACCTCCGTTCCCACGTTGATCCCTGTTAAGGGATCCCAATCTCAGCTTCAGCCAGCCGTCAATGCCGCGGAATTCAATAAATGTAAAGTTGCCGCCACGGATTTGATCGGGGCGTGGATCTCAGCTCAGCATCCGGAAACCGATCCATTTCCATTCACGGATCTAAATGGTCAATCCTGCGAAGGGACGTTTGCAGATATTCAACCTCTTTTTGTAGAAAATAGTATGTGGTTTCCCGGCTCGCTCGGCTGCATTTCGTGTCACAACGCTGATCTCACAGACCGAAGCGCCGGACTGGATTTAACCTCTTTTCAGGCGATCTCTTTGGGCACAAAACGCGTAGCAGGCTCTTCCTCAGCAGGCACCGATATTTTTGGCGGCGGAGATTTGGATAAATCTTTGCTCTACCAGGTGTTGACGAAACAGGGCCTGACCACGCAAGGACACTCACCCGATGTGCCCCCACCCTCAACTATTTTGTATGCAGGTCAAGCGGTTGCTGAAGGGGAAGTAACTGCAACGCCGACACCCTAATGAGTAACAAAAATCTCCCACACAACGGGAGATTTTTTATTGACTTTCTACTGTTTATCGTAGGTGCCTTTGCCTTCTGTCAGGCGCCACTCGAGCGCCGTAAAACGCTGTGCTACTTTATTGTTCCGCACCGCCATACTGATGGCCCGGCGGCTACCTGCCAGGACACACAATTTGCTGGCACGGGTAATGGCGGTGTAAAGCAAATTGCGCTGAAGCATGGTGTAATGCTGCGTTACGATGGGCATCACAATCACTGGGAATTCTGATCCCTGGGCTTTGTGCACGGAAACTACATAAGCCAGGGTCAGCTCATCTGCCTCGCTCCAATCGTAAGTTACGAAATGGCCGTAGAAATCTACGATGAGCCTCTGTTCGATCACATCCATGGACTGAATGAAACCAATATCGCCGTTGTAGACATCTTTGTCATAGTTGTTCTGGGTTTGCATCACCTTGTCCCCGCTGCGGAAGATGGTCCCGAAAAGCTTGCGTTCCGGCTTGCTCGTTACAGGCGGATTCAGCTTTTCCTGTAAGCGTTCGTTGAGGCGATCACGCCAGCCGGCCCGCGGTAGATGGGAGCCAGCACCTGAATATCCCGCACCGGATTGAAGCCGAATTTCTGAGGGATTCTCTCTGTGACAATTTCGATGATCCAGTCTGCCGCACCCACGGCATCTTCCGCGGCAAAAAGGAAGAAATCCCCACTCCCTTGAGAGAAGGTTGGAAGTTTTCCTTGATTGATGAGGTGGGCATTCGTGATGATCTTGGAATCCGCGGCCTGACGAAAAATGGTACCGAGGCGCGTGACTGGTGCAATCTCACTGCTGATGATATTGCGGAGCACATCACCTGCCCCCACCGAAGGAAGTTGATCCACATCCCCAACGAATAAGATATGTGTGCCCGGACGCACTGCCTTAAGCAGGCTATTCGTTAATAGCAGATCGAGCATGGAGGCTTCATCGACAATCAAAAAATCCAGATCGAGCGGATTTTCGTTGTTGTGCTTAAAACCCTCCACCGGAGAATATTCCAATAAGCGATGAATGGTACTGGCTGGATGTCCCGTTGCTTCAGAGAGTCGCTTCGCAGCGCGCCCGGTCGGGGATGCCAATGCGAAACGCTGGTGTAGAGCTGTAAGTGTGGTGATCAACGCCTTCAAACAGGTTGTTTTCCCGGTTCCTGGACCGCCTGTCAGGATACTGACTGGATGAGCCAATGCCATATGCACAGCCGCCTGTTGCTCGTTTGAGAGGTCAGATAAATTTTCAACAGGGAATTGGGTTTGCCTGGGTACGGTTGAGGATAGCTTTGCATGGGCGAGTGTTCTCAGGC
>DATFQC010000337.1:0-3547 GCA_035264425.1 Anaerolineales bacterium | reverse complement strand
GACCGTTCAACATCCATGCAGGGCGAAAAAATGGATATTGTCAAAGCAACAGCCATCCAAGTTTTGCGTAATCTCAGACTCCAGGATATTTTGAGTGTAGTAGCGTTCAGCGACCGCGCCGAAGTGATTATTCCGGCCTCTTATCATGAGGACAAAACTCGTTTGGAAGCGAAGATCCAGATGATCCGCCCATCGGGGGCAACGGAGATCTATCAGGGCCTCGAGGCGGGCGTAAAGGAAGTCATGCGTAGCCTCGACACCAAACGTATTAATCACATTGTTCTTCTCACAGATGGTCATACCTATGGAGATGAACAACAGTGTCTGGCGTTAGCATCCAAACTTGCGGAACACGGCATCGGTGTCAGCGGAATGGGGATTGGTCAGGAGTGGAATGATATTTTTCTGGATGTCCTCTCTACCCGAACGGGTGCCAGCAGCGCCTACATTGCCCAACCCCAGGATATCAAAAGACTGTTGCTGGAAAAATTCAATGCCCTGGCCCAGACCTACGCTGAAGATGTGATCCTGGACACTAAATTGGTGGAAGACGTGGAGCTGACCTATGCCTTCCGCCTTCAGCCCGACCCCTCTCCGATTGCGCTGGATAAGAACGCTCTTCATCTGGGTTCAATATTGCAAGATGTTTCCACTCAGATAATTTTCGAATACATTATTCATCCAAAAGCGGTAAAATCAGAATCGCTTACAATACTGGACGGCGCTCTCAAAGTTTCGATTGCATCCCAGTTGCTGCCGGTCCCTCCACTGCGGATGCTTCTCAAACGGCCCGTCACAGATTCGCCAGAGACTGAACCGCCTCCCCCAAAGATTGTTCAGGCCCTGTCGAGACTGATGCTGTATCGTATGCAGGAACGAGCTCGCAAGGAAATAGAAAAAGGAAATATTGCCACTGCAACACGCCATCTTCAAGTGCTTGCATCCAATTTGTTGACACAGGGTGAACGGAGCCTGGCGCAGACAATTCTCTTGGAAGTGGATCATTTACAGAAGCAAAATTCCCTTACAATTGAGGGAAGCAAGAAGATCAAATATGGTACACGCTCGCTATTTAATGCGCCGACTAAGAAGGAGTTGATCTCATGATTATTTGTCCGAATTGCCAGTACAAAAATGTGACTGGGGCCATGTTTTGTGCAGAATGTGGTGCACAACTGGATGGGGTGGACACCCTGATTACCCAAGCGATTACAGATGAGCAAATCGCTCAGGAACTCAGTAAAAAATCCCAGCGTCCTGAACCGACATCTGCTCCTACGAATAGCTGGATCTCCTTGCATCTTATGGATAGCGGCAAGATCCTTCCTCTTGCCTCAAGAAACGAATTTACACTGGGACGTCTCAGCGAAGGTCAGCCTATCATGCCTGACATTGACCTAACTCCCTATCAGGCCTACGCTTCAGGCGTTTCCCGTCTCCATGCGGTAGTCAAGCGGGATTCAAGCCGTGTGCTTGTGATGGATCTTGGTTCCTCCAATGGTACTTATATCAATGGGCGCCGGATCAATCCTCATGTGGAGGAATCCCTGAGTCATGGTGATATTGTTGCCCTGGGCAAACTCAAGATCCAGGTGCTTCTCCGCAACATCTGATAAATTCCTGTTAGAAAGGTAGAGAGATGGCGTACTCTGTCATTTTGCATATCTCTGGGGAACCATCAATTCTGGGTGAAGTTGAAGAATTGCCGAAACCCTCAGATAATTTGATCACGGTCTCGAACCCGCGTTTACGGGACGGCAAGGACATTCACTATCTTGAGCATAATGTGGTCAAAGTGATGTGGCCGGTGGATAAGATTACATTGATCGAGGTACTGGCAAGTGAAGACGAAGAACACCTGATTGGTTTTGTGAGGGAATAAACCATGCCTGAAGAATTCGACCGCCGACGCGTTCTCGTGGTGGATGATGAAGAGCGTATGGTGCGTTTTATTCGCATGAATTTGGAACATGATGGCTTTCAGGTCGCTGAAGCTTTCAATGGCAAGCAAGCCATCCAAAAATTGCGCGACGTTACCCCCGATTTGATTCTGCTGGATGTGATGATGCCCGATATGGATGGGTTTGAAGTGCTTGAGACCATTCGTGAGGGAAGCAACGTGCCGGTCATCATGCTCACTGCCAAAGGGGAGGAGGACGACCGCGTGCGCGGCCTCGAACTGGGCGCGGATGACTACATTACCAAGCCATTCAGCCCGCGTGAACTAGTCAGCCGCGTAAAAGCTGTCATTCGTCGAACAGAGGGTGCCAGCGGCTCTATGCATGATATTATCGAAGTGGATGACCGCCTCAAGATTGATTTCGATCGGCGCGAGATCTGGCTGGAGGGCAAACTTGTCAAACTGCGCCCCACTGAATACCGTCTGCTTTATCATCTTGTACAAAATGCAGGTTGGGTTGTGACGCATGATCAGTTGCTGGTCAAAGTATGGGGATACGAATATCGCGATGAGCCGCATTATGTACGTCTCTACATTAATTATCTTCGCCAGAAATTGGAAAAGGATCCGGCCAATCCGAAATATATTCTTACGGAGCGCGGCGTTGGCTACCGCTTTGTAGATTACAAACGAAAGAAGGAATAATAAATTATTTGATGGAAGGCTGAATAGTCGAACAGTCGTTCCCATTTTCATCAATATTTAAGACGAGCCCATTTCGATCACATGTGGCTCGTTATTATTTAAGGTGTATAGACCCAAAGCTTTCCAGGGGTCATATTAAGCGACGCAAAAAACTCTGACGAAATTTTTATAAAGGGTTTGCGTTTTTTAAACACAGGCTTTTTATATTAAAAGTATAAAAATAAACATTCAACTTCAAGGAGGTTGTTATGTCTAGCTTAACCCGTTGGGAACCTGTTCGTGAAATGATGACCTTGCGTGAGGCGATGGATCGTCTTTTCGATGATGCGTTCACACGCCCACTCAGCCTCAGGGATGGTGGATTGTCTGCGCCTGCGGTTGACATGTACCAGACCGATGATGAGGTCGTGGTAAAAGCCGCACTTCCAGGCTTCAAATCTGATGAAGTGCAGATCAATGTTACAGGCGATCTGCTTACCATTCGAGGCGAGCGGAAATCGGAAGAAGAACAAAAAGAAAAGTCGTGGCATATCCGCGAGCATCGCTGGGGCTCGTTTGAGCGCTCGATTTCTCTTCCGACCGATGTGGTGTCAGAAAAGGCACAGGCTGATTTCGATAATGGAATACTGACTATCACGCTGCCAAAAGCGGAAGAGGTCAAACCCAAGACGATTACTGTCAAGGCCAAATAAACAACATATTGCAGGAAGGCGGGGCGTTTTAGGCCCTGCCTTCCTTGGTATTAAAGCGTAGAAACCCCTGGAGCGGAAACCAAATAAAGCTTTGTGGTAAGCGGATAGTCATTTGTAAATTCATACCTATTTAGTATATTTTGACTAATATTGGTGTAAAATCGGCATTATGCCAAAGCAACCCGCCAAGCAACGCATTATCCTGGTAGACGACCACGAGGTCGTGCGGCTGGGACTGAAATCTTTATTA
>DATFQC010000336.1:0-4774 GCA_035264425.1 Anaerolineales bacterium | reverse complement strand
CGGTGCAGTCCTGGCGTATCTGGCCGGAAACGCGGCCCAACGAAGACTTGCTGTGTCCACGACCACTCTGTAAGATTGTCCTCCGTACCTTTTCAAACGCTGATATCGATTCAAACCATGACAAACTCCTGACCCGCTCAGGAGTTTTCTCTTTATAATCATCTTATGGAGAAATCAGTTGCAATCATCGGGGGTGGGCCGGCTGGCTTGATGGCCGCAGAAGTGATCAGCGGGCAGGGCGTGAAAGTAGATGTCTATGATTCCATGCCATCTTTGGGACGTAAATTTTTGCTGGCGGGCAAAGGTGGTTTGAATATCACCCATTCGGAACCCTTCGAACGATTTGTTTCCCGCTATGGGGAACGCCGCGCCAACCTCGAACCTCTGCTGAACGTTTTTGGGCCTGAAGAGGTACGCGAATGGGTCCATGGACTAGGCATTGATACATTCGTTGGGACCTCTGGTCGTGTCTTTCCTGTGGGGATGAAAGCCAGTCCGTTGTTGCGGGCCTGGCTTCAGCGATTAAGCGATTCAGGTGTGAGCTTTCATCTGCGCCACAAATGGGCCGGTTGGCTTTCGGACAAGCGCAGCACGCCGCAGAGCGGCAGTGTGGATAAGTCCCTACATTTTGTCAATCCCGAGGGAGAGGTGGCTATCAAGGCCGATGCCACTGTGCTCGCGCTCGGAGGCGGGAGTTGGGCGCGCCTCGGCTCAGATGGTGCCTGGACTTCGTGGCTGCGAGACGCGGGAGCGGAGGTCAGACCGTTGCGTCCCTCCAATTGCGGCTTCGAGGTAGCCTGGACCCCGCATTTTCGTGAGCGCTTCGAAGGGCAGCCCATCAAGTCTGTGGTGTTATCGTTCGAGTCATTTCACCAACAGGGTGAATTTATCGTGACGAAAGAAGGTGTGGAGGGAAGCTTGATCTACGCCGCCTCGGCGTTGTTACGAGATGAGATTGAAGCAAGAGGCAAAGCTGTGATGATCCTTGATCTTGCCCCCGATCGATCCCACGAATGGCTGGTGGAAAGATTGTCACGGTCACGGGGTTCCCGCAGCATGGCAAGTCATCTTGAAAAGATGGTGAGCATCAAAGGTGTCAAAGCGGGTCTTTTACGTGAGTTCCTATCCAAGGAAGATTTCTGGAACGTCCAACCCCTCGCCCACTTTATCAAGAATTTGCCGATCCCATTGATCGCAACCCGGCCCCTGGATGAAGCCATCAGCAGCGCCGGCGGCGTGACGTTTGAGTCGTTGGATGAACATCTCATGCTGCGATCCATGGCCGGTGTCTTTTGCGCAGGGGAGATGCTCGATTGGGAAGCGCCGACCGGTGGATACTTGATCACAGCATGCATGGCCAGCGGATACGCGGCGGGACAAGGTGTGTTGAACTGGCTGGGTATTTCTAAAAAAACCTTGAGTTAGATACAATCCATTATTTACAATTCACCAGACAGGTCCATTCCTGACCGTCCCATTCCCACGTATCATCGAGACTATTGCGGCTTGAGTCAAAACCGCCATACAGAACAATTCGCTTCCGCGTAGGGCCGTATGCCATGGCGGGTCCTCCGCGCTTGGAAGGCGAGATGGCAGGCTGTAGTTCCTGCCAATTGCCATTCTTCAGAACCCAGGTTTTATCAGTGAGCGAGGCAAACGTCGAAGTGGAAGTCGCGCCGCCAAAGATGTAAAGGGCGTTCGCATCCGTGTCGTAAGCCATCCCAAAATGGGAGAGCTTTCCCGGGCCCGCAAAGTTTACCTCCTGCCATGCGTTAGCTTTCCATATCCAGAATTCATCTGTGACCGTGCTGGCATAGCCTCCATAAAGCAGGGTTTGCTGATGAGTCGAATCATAAACGAAGCCAAAATGACCACGGCTTTCGGGACCCTCCTGGCTGAGTAATTTCCATTCCGTACCATTCCATGACCATGTTTCATTGACAAGGTTTTCAGACGGATCGAGTCCACTGAAGAGAATGGACTCGTCACTCGCCGCATCATAAACCATCTTGACATGGTCACAAGCTGTTGGAGGTTGAACTTCTTTTTGCTGCCAGGCCTCGCCATCCCATTCCCAGGTCTCCTGATTGCACTTACCTAAATCGATCGGCCGGCCGCCATAGAGGACAAGGAGGTTCCTTTTCTCATCATAGGCCACACCGCCCAGGATACGGCCTGGCGGTCCACCTTCGGTCACCCGTTGCCACTGCGTTCCGTTCCAGCCCCAGATCACATTCGGATTTTCCTTGCTCGGATCCTGAACACAGTTGACCAGAAGCATTTGTTGCAATTTAGGGTGATAGATGAGTTCCGCTTCCGGACAAGGCGGTGGATTTTCGACAATCGCTGTGGGAGCGACAGTTGGAAGAGCAGTAGGCGAGGGAGCAGCGATCGGAGCGGAAGGAGAACAAGCTATAACGGTAAAAATCAACGAACAGCCTGCCACAAGAATTTTTCTCACAACGGTCTCTCCTCTCGGATTAGTCTTCCATTCTTATAGCATACCTATTTCCCGTTTCCACCCCTCTGGAGGATTATCTGATGGAGGGACCATTGGCAATAGATCATCGACCATTCCTATGGTCCATTGTCAATGGTCTATTGTCTAACGAAACATCCACGCCAACACGCGCTGGATCATCTTGTCCCAGTATGCCCAGTTGTGTTCGCCCGGACCTTCTTCATAGGTGAGATCCAGAGGCAGTTTACGGACCGCATCTTGGAAGCGGACGTTATCTGGATGCAATTCATCTTCCGTGCCGCAGCATTGATAGAGACGCGGTTTGACAGGAGATTTAGCAACTTTCCTGACGAGCCTAAACAGGTCATGTTTGCTGCCCGGCACCTTGCTCAGGTCACCAAAGACCGTGCGCATCTCCTCCAGCCAGGCTTTATTCTCGGGAACTTCTTTTTTCACTCTGACTACTTCACTGATATCCACCGCGCCTGAGAGGGATGCGGCAGCGGCAAAACGTTCCGGATGAGTCAGCGCCATCTTGAATGCACCATAGCCACCCATGGATAACCCCGCGACAAAATTATCTTCACGCTTCGAGGAGAGCGAGAACATATCTCGCACCAATGTTGGCACCTCTTCGCTGATGAACTGCCAGTATTTGCCTCCATAGGCCATGTCATTGTAAAAGCTCAGATGGGCTGCTGGCATGACGACTGCCAGGTTCAGATCCTCTGCATATCGTTCGATGGAAGTGTAACGCTGCCAGGCGGTATGATCGTCCGAGTGCCCGTGCAAAAGATACAATGTGCGATACTTCGGCGGGCGCTTTTTTCCTATTTCCTCGAGCTTCCTCTGTGGAAGAAGAACATACATCGAACTGAGCATGCCCAATGTTTCAGAAAAGAAGTTAACTTCATTGAGAATCATATTGTCTCCCAAGAATCATGTCATTGCGAGGGCGTCGCTGGTCGAGACGGAATCGTCGAGACCAAGGCGACGAAGCAATCTCCTGTAATTTAGCAAATTCTTGATTAAAGGAGACACTGGCACCGTACGCCAGTGTGGTGTTGCTTCGCCTCCGGCTCGCAACAACTTGAATCATTTAGCTATTTTAGCTTGCTGTCGTAGTTTCCAGCTGACGTAGTTCTTCAAACAGCTTATTTCTAAGGTCCTCAAAATGCTCTTTCGGCAGGTTGCCAATCCCAGTTTGCAGGCTGGCAATCAAATCCTTGAGCAGCTCCTGGAATCTGGATTTATGCATATCAAAGAAATTCTCCATTTGCTGTTCGGAGGTACCCTCGGCATTCTTTTTGTTTTTCCTGTGCGCCCATGAGTCCTTTACATACCCTACAGTGATACTCGATAGCCATTTCACAAGAGATGCCAACACGCCTCTGCCAGATCGAAACTGAGCCCGAAAGACTCCCTGCACCCATTTCTGATTGACCCCCTGTTTTGCCTTCTTTAGAGCAACAGCATACTGGCTGGCTTTGGCTGGATCAAACTCTTCCGAGGCGAACAACTCATTCAATAAATAGCCAGAGTAATAAGCATCGGTAGCCAGGTTGATCGCCTTGCGCCATTCCAACAAGAAGAGGATCTCCTGAACCAATTCCGTGAAGAATCGGATGATGACATAGATGCAACCGTCCGAGAGCGCAAACCTGGACTGATATGACAGCGCCCGAAGCTGCTCCTTCGTCAGGGTCCTGCCGTGGCCCTTTGCCAGGTCAGAGACCATGTGCTTCCAGAGAAATGTCGCCAGCTTGTCATCCAGAAAAGGGATGGGCACAAACAGTGCCGCGCCGATCAGCAGGGAATGATAGATTACGGTGAACATTAGATAAATCTCACTGGTTTGACGATAGACTATTGACCATCCATGGTCCGTTGTGAATTGTCAATTGTCCAGGGTCAATTCAAAGTACCCACTACCCTTTCCACTTCAAGCAAAATTTCGCCGCTCTTCACCAGCTCTTTCATTTTGTTGTGATCGTTATACAACGGACGGTCTACATGCAGGTGCTCAACATGTTTGCGGATGACCTCCCGGGCACACTGCGTCCCTTTGCCTGGCTGGAACTCACGGAAGTCCAGCGCTTGCGCGGCCGCCATGAATTCGATGCCCAGTACGCCATAGGCGTTATCGATGATCTGTCCGTTCTTGAGAGCCGTGTTTAATCCCATGGAAACAAAATCCTCCTGATCTGCCGCGGCAGGAATGGATTGAATGCTGGCGGGTGCCGATAAAATCTTTTGCTCCACGATCAAATGATCGGCGGTATACTGGCTGAGCATCATCCCGGAGTAAAAGCC
>DATFQC010000335.1:0-2682 GCA_035264425.1 Anaerolineales bacterium | reverse complement strand
CAAAAGGCTTGCCCTTTTGCGTCATTTTCTTGTAGATGGAGTAGATATGCTTTGGGCGCCCGCTGATTTCTACATGAATATTGTGGCTGTCCAACAAATTGATGAGGTTGCTTTTGATGGCCTCGATCTGTGTCTCACGGTCTGGCCGACGCTCCTGGATTTGTTCCGCAATCTCTTTATATTTTTCCGGGTTGACATAACGGAATCCCAAATCCTCCAGTTCCCATTTGATTTGCCAGATGCCCAGTCGATTTGCCAAGGGCGCAAAAATATCGAGCGTTTCTTTTGCAATTCGCTTGCGCTTATGCTCAGGCATAAACCCCAAGGTGCGCATGTTATGCAAACGATCGGCCAGCTTAATTAGCACCACCCGGACATCATCGCCCATCGCAAGGAAAGTCTTGCGCAGTGTTTCAGAGACAAGATCTTGTTTGCGTCCTAAAGCGGCCTGGTCCGGAGCGGATTCGGATAGCTCAGACCCATTGTTTCCATTCGCCTTCTCAGCATGCTGATCATCACGCGAGACACGTGGAAGATTGGTCAGTTTCGTAACTCCATCCACAAGAACGGCAATCGTCTCCCCAAAGTCCCGCTTGATATCATTGAGAGTGATTGTTGTGTCTTCCACGGTGTCATGCAACAAACCCGCTGCGATAACTTCCGGCGGGACGCGTAAGTCAGCGAGAATGCTCGCCACAGCCAGACAGTGATTGATGTAAGGCTCGCCCGAATGACGTTTCTGCTCACGATGTGCTTCTTCTGCCACGCGGTAGGCGCGATGGATCAACTCCCGGTCGGCCAGTGTGTAATTTTCGGGGAGTTGTTCCAGTAATCTTTCGAGAGGAACCGCAGTTTTTGTTGCCTTCATCGAGAACACCGCTTGGTCATAAATTGCTAAACCTTTGTTGACAATGTACAAGCCTAAATAAAATTTCGTGTTTAGCTATTTATGAGGTACCAAGTAATTGTACTACGTGCGCCGATAAGCGGTAAAATGCGGGCAGTTACATTTATACGGATTTCAAATGTCCCCGAAAAATAATATCACTCGTCTTCTGGATTCTCGCAAAATTTCCTATACTGCTTTTGAGACCCCGATAGAAAAATTGGGCGCTCTGGAAACTGCAAAATTTTTGAATGTGCCGCCTGAAACAGTTTTTAAGACGATCGTTGTGATACGTGACAGGCCTAAAAAGCCAATTTTAGCGGTCATTCCCGGACCAACCAGCGTGGAACTCAAGTTATTAGCTGCGGTTCTAGGAGAGAAAAAGGTCTATTTGCCAACCGAACGAGAGGCTGAACAATTGACTGGCTTGCAAGCCGGTGGGATTTCGCCTTTGGCACTCATCAACAAGGGCTTCCAGATGGTGATTGATTCTGCCGCGCAGAATTTTGATGAAATCCATGTTTCAGGAGGCCAACGAGGCTTGAATATTAAATTGCCTGTTGCAGACCTGATTAAGTTGACAAATGCGCGCATTGCTTCGATTAGTAAAGTTGAAAATAATTAATCAAGTGATTGCATTGGCCAATGATTGCCTAATAGTCGAATTCACCAGCCCCTTTCCCGTTTACCCAAACTGAGTAGTGTCCATTCGCAAATGTTCCAAGGCCAATCGATTCTTCGAAAGGTTCGAGTACCTGTATGCACACTTTATCCGGATTAACCAGTGAGTAGACTTCTACCATTATTTTGTTATCCTGATCTGGTACCTCGATCTTGACGCGTAATTTATTACACGGGGTCGGTAAATCTCCCTTGATGGACAACGAAATTTGTGGAGGATAACTTTCACGGATTACCAGGCTGGCTTCATTGATATACACGTTGCCCCGCGAAAGATTCTCATCTTCGGGTTGTGGCGCAAACGGGTTCAAGTTCGGTTCATTTGTTGGCATAATATCTTCCGGTGGGCTCGTTACAGCCGTATTAGGATTGGGTGTGACTGGAGGCTGTGGAACACAGGAAATAATAAAAAGCATTATCAGCCATATGATTCGATGTTTCATTCAGCCTCCGGCAAATATTCGTATTGAATTGATGTTTTGTTCACAGGCATGGTGCCTCCTAAACAAAAAGAGGTGAGCAATAATTTGCTCACCTCTTCATCCGCTGAATATTTCAGTCTAGGGTCCTACAAATTTTATATTGCTTTCACGGACTTCAAACGTCCATTTGTCAGGATTATTGATACAGCCATATCCGCTTGACGTGAATTTTCCTTTGGCATTGTCGCTCCAGGCCCATAGGCTGTAACACCCCTGTACCAAATCTTTGAACACAATATCATTATTCTTGGCAAGAATAAAGGATCTATAACCACATGCACCCTTACTGACTGTTTCGTTCAAGTAGAGAGATACAGTCACTCCAAGTTTTGTTGTGTTCACAATCCGAATGGTCGTTTCCTTACCCTCTGGGGCCGAGAGCACTCGGGTAGCGCATGGATCAGTGCCAGAGTTATTGCCATTGCTGCTAACGGACACAGCTGTAGGCGAGGCAACGATGGTAGCGGAGGTTGGCAAAGGAAGAGCTGTGTTTGTTGGCAAGGGAGTTTGTGTTGGCGGTTCTGTTGGTAGCAGTGGTGTGGAAGTTGGAATAGCTGCCTGCGTCTGTCCGACCATGGTAAATGCGGCTGCCACAGCCGTGTTTTGTACATCAACGGCCTGCATAGTCGGCGC
>DATFQC010000334.1:0-4107 GCA_035264425.1 Anaerolineales bacterium | reverse complement strand
ACAGGAAAAGGCCCCTGATATATTCGAGCTTATATTGTTTTGTGGTGGGCAGCCCTCGCCGCCCTTCGAGGCGAAAAAACAGCAGCGTCAGCGGCATGGCAACCAGACCACGGATGATGACAATTTCCAGGATGGGATAATTTCCTCCCATTCCTTTGACAGCAATATCCTGCAGGGAAAAAATAAGAATTCCCAGTACCAGTGAGCCGACGCCTAATAGGTTTTTATTGGTTAATTTCATTTTACGAGTGAGCGATGATGGGATGGGGACGATATGGTTCTTCCAATCGTGTAATTTCCTCCGGGGTGAGTTGGACAGAGAGCGCGGCGATGGCATCCTCCAAATGATGAGGCATGGAACTGAGGATGTGCTTGCGGGAAAGTCCGTAGTCGTTGGGACCCCTGCCCATCGGGAAACGTACTTTGGTGGCGATCACCACCTCATCTCGCCTGGCAAAATCGCGCAGGGCATTCCCCAGAACGGTCTCGCTCATTCCGCTGGAATAAACATTCGCCGTATCGAAGAAATTGATCCCAGCCTCCAGCGCGCCCTGAATATATGGACGACTCTGCTCTTCATTCAATATCCACGGATCGCTTTCGTTCGGCAATCCGTAGCTCATGCAGCCCAGGCAAACCCGCGAAACTTTTAATCCGGTTGATCCTAGTCGAACGTATTCCATTGTTTTCTCCTGTGTAGTGATTTTTCAAGATTACTGTTTAGCCTGGTACTAGTTTGAGGGTCGCAGCTCGCGCGGCCGCGCTGTTGATGTGATCGACCCCTGGCGGATAATAATTGTACTTTGCGCGGTAGGCAGCATCGATCTGTTCGTTGATGTCAGGGTTGGTCTCTTCTACAAAGTTAACGTCTTTCTGCACACCACCCGCCTGAATGTGTCCTTCATGGCGCGTTTCTACTCCGCGAAACCAGGCAGAGGTCCGTCCATTGACAGATCGGATGTAGAGTTCGTCGCCGACACGGACAACCCAGATCGTCACAAAGTTTCTCTGCGTGCCGTCGCCCCGTAATGACGCGATCTGTAATTCTTCAGCGTTTCCGATTCTGTCCAGCTCAGCGCGTGTCCATGTTATGGATTGTGTCTCTTTATTTGACACTAGAGCCAGCCTGATATTCTTCATCGCTGACATGTTCCATCCAATCGGCAGACTTGCCGTCGGCCTGCTCCACAATGGAGATGTGCGTCATGGCAGTGGTCGGTGCAGCGCCATGCCAGTGCTTCTCACCCGCGGAAAACCAGACCACGTCTCCCGGACGGATCTGCTGAACGGGGCCACCCCAGCCCTGTGCCAGACCGCAGCCAGCGGTTACGATCAAGGTCTGACCCAGCGGGTGACTGTGCCAGGCGGTCCGGGCACCGGGCTCGAACGTGACACTGGAACCATTCCCGCGAGCCGGATCAGGCGACTGGAACAGGGGGTCAATCCGTACCGTGCCGGTAAACCATTCGGCGGGTCCTTTGCCAGAGGGTTGTGAGCCATTTTTCTTAATATCCATTTCTTAAACTCCTTCACGATTTGAGAGGTCTTGAATTAAATTCGGTACAAAGTTGGAACGATGAAGAAACAGGTCGGAGATAAATAAACATTTACAAACGACAAGACAATAGTTCGTCGGGTGATTGCAACGCCGTTGGATTTGGGAATCAGGGATGCCTGGCTGTGGCATACTGACGCAGGCTGGAAGGATCTGCAATGGGTGGCGTGCTCAAACCCAAAATGAGCAATATTAAGCTGATCGCAAACACCCCTTAGTCACTGAAAGTTTTCACTCCATCTTTTGACATACATCACCATTAAAGTGTATCTGTCCTACCCTTAACATCTATAACGTAGGTTCCCTCTTTGCATGTTATGGCTCGGCCTCTTGATCCCCTGCCTTGTTTTCAGAATGGGCACGCTCGACAGCCAGGAATGTCACATTATCCCAGGCGTTGCGGATGCCGGTCAGCAGGAGCACAATCATTGCTGAACCAACAATATATAATGCCGGGGCTGAATTTTGCGGGAGCATGAATGCAGCGACAATAAGCGAAACATTCGCGAGAAAAGGAAATGCCATATACCATAGCCAGTCTTCCAACGTTGATTGATAGTGAGGTACCCGCCACATTCGCCGCAATACAATGATCCAATAGAACACCATCCCCAGGCCCACCAGACCAAGCAGAACGCTAAGGCTTGAGAGCGTTTGCCAGGGCGCGCTAAGAATCCCGGCAAGTAGAAGAACAATGCCAAATTGCACAACGGTTGGGGTATTAAATGCGGATACTGCCGCGTTCAATGTCGACAGATGCGCATCGATCCCCGCAATCAGGGTCGTGACCACGAACATCAGTCCAGTTAAAGTCGCTGCCGCGGTGCCGATCAGCATGTAAAAGTTTTGCCAGTTGCTCAGCAACGATAATTCAGAGGCTTGTGTCATAAGTCCTGCCTTTGCAGGGAATGCAAAAATATATACTGGTCATAGACCGGTTAACTTATCCAGCTCTTCCGGATAGCGTGCCCCGTGCACCTGGATCTTTGCCGCGGCATCTTCAATCTCCTGCAGATCGCCGAGCGTCAATTCAATGTTCACAGCCCCGATATTTTCTTCGAAGCGCGAACGTTTTGTTGTGCCGGGGATGGGGACGATCCATGGCTTTTGGGCAAGCAGCCAGGCGAGCGCGATCTGAGCCGGGGTCGCCTTCTTTTGTTCTGCGATCTCCCCTAGCAGCTTCACCAGAGCCTGATTCGCTTTCCGAGCTCCGGGGGTAAATCGTGGGAGGTTGTTGCGAAAGTCGGAACTGTCGAATGTGGTGTTTTCGTCCATCTTTCCCGTGAGGAAGCCTCTGCCCAGTGGGCTAAAAGAAACGAAGCCAATCCCAAGCTCCTCGAGCATCGGCAATACTTCCGCTTCAGGCTGTCTGGTCCACAGCGAGTATTCGCTCTGGAGGGCAGCTACCGGCTGGACCGCGTGCGCGCGACGGATCGTCTGCACGCCAGCTTCGGAAAGCCCGAAGTGTTTCACCTTGCCTTCTTGAATCAAACCCTTCACGGTGCCCGCCACCTCCTCGATGGGCACCTGCGGGTCTACCCGGTGCTGGTAGAACAGATCGATAGAATCGATCTTAAGTCGCTTGAGCGACGCTTCCGCAACCTCTTTGATGTGCTCTGGACGACTATCCACGCCCCCGCCGGCATCCAGCTTGAACCCGAACTTGGTGGCGATTACTACTTCATCACGAAGCGGCGCCAGGGCCTCGCCCACGAGTTCTTCATTCGTGAAGGGCCCGTAGACTTCCGCCGTATCGAAGAAGGTCACGCCGCGTTCGACGGCTGTGCGAAGAAGTGAGATCATCTCCTGCTTGTCTCCAGCCGGGCCGTAACCGGAACTCATGCCCATACAGCCGAGCCCGAGCGCTGAGACTTCCAATCCGCTCTTCCCAAGTTTTCGTTTTTGCATAGTTAGAACTCCTGTCCTTTCGTTAATCAGATGATTTCCAAGGCTTGATCCTCAGATTGAACGATTGCTTTCTCTTTTTTCAATACAGCATTTTCATACACTTCAATCTTGTGATCCAGAATGTCCAGCGTTTTTTGCATTTCTTGCATGCGGGCTGCAAGCAGTTCTCGCTGCTCCTTCAGGATCTCTTTTCTGGTTTCAATCATCCTGTCACCCTGCTGAACCAATCCGACATACTCGATCAACACTTCAATGGGAAGCCCGGCGCTCCTCATGCACTTAATGAAATCGACCCACCTGAGATCGAGTTCCTTATAATCCCGCATGCCACTCTCATTTCGATTGACGGGCCGGATAAGTCCAATGCGCTCATAGTAACGCAGTGTATCTAATGAAATACCAAACCGTTCACTAGCTTCCGCGATTTTCATATCTTCACCTCGACGACAGTGTAACACCTGGAGTCGACTCCAAGTCAAGGGTTTTTATGACAGTTTGAAGGATAATGCAAAATATGACGGCGCTTCGCACAACCTGCCCGCAATAAAACGAGAAACTCCCGTTTTAAGGTGAGAGGCTCTAGCGTGCTAACCAGTATTCTTGTGATGGATGGGCTTGCGGCGTTTTGATGAATTTCAATGATC
>DATFQC010000333.1:0-3913 GCA_035264425.1 Anaerolineales bacterium | reverse complement strand
TAAACAACTCCCTTTGGTCGCGTGTCGATAAGGCAATCCAGGACCAGGGCGGTCGTATAGACAAACATATTGGCGACGCGGTGATGGCCCTTTTTGGAACCCCTGTCGCTCGGGAAGATGACCCGGAACGTGCCATCCGTGCCTCGCTTCAAATACAAGCCGAAATCCAAAAATGGAAACAGGAGTTCGATACTACCACATCCCCGCCCCATCCTCAAAACCAGAATATCCACTTGAGAATTGGCATTAATACAGGTCCTGCCCTGCTTGGCACGGTAGGTACCATCGGTGAGTACACGGCGATAGGCGATGCGGTGAATCTCGCCAGTCGATTGCAACAGGCCGCGCCAACGGGTGGAATCCTTATTTCTCACAATACATACCAGCATGTGCGTGGAATTTTTGAAGTAACCGTCCTTGATCCGATCGCGGTCAAGGGCAAAAGCGAATTGATCCAGATTTACACCATCAACGGCGTAAAACCCCGCGCCTTTCGAGTGCCGACCCGAGGCATAGAGGGAATTGAGACTCATACCATTGGCCGGGAAAATGAACTGGCGAAGATGCAATCTGCCTTCGAGCAAACGATAGAGCAGAGACAATTGCATTTGATCAATATCGTAGCAGAAGCAGGAACCGGTAAATCGCGCTTGTTATACGAGTTTACAAGATGGCTGGATCTTCAAAACCAGTCCATGCACCTTTTTAAAGGCAGAGCTACGCAGGAAATCGCGCAGGTCCCTTATGCGCTGCTCCGTGACATTTTTTCATCCAGTTTTGGAATTCAGGATAATGACAACGCCTCGGTGGCACGTCAAAAGTTGGAGCGTGGCATTCTCTCTTACGTCAGAGACGAAGAAACTGCCACTCTTTACACTCATTTCATCGGCCATCTGATCGGATTGGATTTTTCCACCAGTCCTCACTTGAGAGGTATTCTTGGAGATGCCCGCCAAATCCATGATCTTGCCTTCCATTATGCGACCCAGTTTTTTACAGATATCACCCGCGAACAAATAGGCGTCATATTTCTGGAAGATATCCATTGGGCTGATCGAGGTTCATTGGACTTTTTCGATTACTTAATGAATACAACGCCTGGTTTGCCTCTTCTGATCATTGGATTAACCCGATCGACTCTCTTTGAAGAAAGACCAGATTGGGGAGCCGGACCCGTTCAAACCTTACGCCTCGACTTGCTCCCGTTATCCGATGAGAGCTGCCGCCGACTGGTAGAGGAAATCCTGCAAAAAGTACCCGTGATCCCACCTGCCTTGACCGAACTGATTATCGCCAAGGCAGAGGGCAGTCCATTCTACGTGGAAGAACTGATCAAAGTCCTGATCGATAAAAGAGTCATACTTCGAGGCGAGGAACAATGGCGAGTGGAGATGGAGCGGCTGTCCGATCTAAAAGTCCCTGCGACTCTCACAGGTCTGTTACAGGCGCGGCTTGACAGCCTTAACACCAATGCGAGAGAAACACTTCAACAGGCATCAGTAGTTGGCAGAATTTTCTGGACGAATGTTGTTGAACATATGCGAAACCCGGAAACTCAAAATGCAGAAAAATCCACATCCGTTGCTGACAGATTAAGTTTATTAAGAGCAAAAGAGCTGATCTTCCAATATGGAGATCTGCCATCGCCCAAGATTCCTGAGTTTATTTTTAAAAACACGATTCTCCATAACGTCACATATGAAAGCGTATTGTTAAGATTACGACCGGTTTACCATTTACAAGTAGCCGAAGGACTCATTGGAATCGGCGGGGAACGTGTCAATGAATATGCTGGTCGGGTGGGCGAACACTATGAACAGGCGGGCCAACTCCTGAAGGCCGCCGACTGGTATGCACGCGCAGGCAGGCAGGCGCAAGACACCTATGAGCCCGATACCGCAATTCATTATTATCAAAAAGCATTGGATTTCTTAACGGCCTCAGCCGATTCTAGCCAAATAACGCAACAACTGGAAATTTATGCGCGGCTTGGCGAGGTATTGAATTGGCAGGCACGTTACATGGATGCAATAAACGCCTACGACGCAATGCTGGCTATTGCAAGGGATCACCAGGATATCATCGCCCAATCCCGTGCCAGGCAAGGACTTGCAACTTCTCTTGGTTATCACGGGGATCATCGCGACGCGCTGGATAGCGCCGTGCAAGCTGAATCATTGGCACGCGAAGCGAATGCTCAGTTGGAGCTTGCCAAGGCGCTCTGGACGCAGGGATCTGCCCGTTACAGGCTGGGAGAATCCCGTTCAGCCTTATCTTTGGGTGAGCAAGCCCTGGAAATCGCCACTGCACTAAACAATCGTAACGAAATGGGACGTAGCCTTAACCTGCTGGGGGCTTCCCATTATGCGTTAGGTGAGTACGCACAGGCAGAAACCTATTGGGAAAATGCGTTGATGATTTTTCAGGAGCTGAATAACAGGCAACAAGGCATGCTTTTGTTGAGCAATCTCGGAGTGATCGCAGACGCGCGCGGTGACTATGAGACAGCTTTTCAGAGATATCACAGCGCGCTCGAAATTGCACGTGACATTGGGAATAGAGACGGAGAAATCTACATCCTTTCCAATCGAGGGATTGAACAAGTTGCGTTGAAAAATTATGCCGCGGCTGCCTCCGATCTACTGCAAGTAATCCAATTGACGGGCATCACCGGTTCATGGTTCTTATCAAACACCTATAATTATTATGCGGAAGCTTTGCTTGGGCTTGGTCAGATTGAAGACGCAACGTTCGCCGCGCAACAGGGACTTGCACAGAGTATTGAAGATGGTTCACCGGAGAATATTGGAGGTGCGTGGCGAGCCCTGGGTTTAGTCGCTGCGAAAACTGGAAAAATGATCAGACTCAAAGACAAAGAATCTGAAGATTCAGCAGAGTATGACGCCCAGGCCTGTTTTGCAAAGAGTGAGAAAATTTTTGCAGAATCGGAGATCAATGGCGAGAGAGCACGTACTCTCCGCGAATGGGCAAGATACGAATTTAGAATGAATAATCGTGAGCAAGCTGCAAAAATGTGGGAAGAGGCGCGCGAAATTTTTGCCAAATTAGGCGCAGACATGGAAGTGCAACGAATGAGGGATTTCCCTGAGTAAATCGCAGTCTGTGCTCTCCACCGAATAGCTTGCCCAGTTTTAGCAATTTAGTCAGGGGTTTATTGTGGCAAGCCATAACTGATTCGATAAATCGCATCCTTGATATAGTCGCCTACATACAAGGCACCATCGGGGCCAAACAGCACCGGCAGAGGCATGCTTCCTTGGGGAAAAAGGACGAACCAGCTTGCTGCTCCTGTATAACGACCTCCAGCTTCAGATAACACAATTCTCTGAATCCCAGTTTGGACATTCGGCTTCAACCAGGAACCGAATATCGAAACGAAAGCATTTCCGCGATAGTCCGCTGGGAATGTTTGACCGTTATAAAAATCCAATCCGTCCGCAGAAGAATGTGCCTCAAAAGAAGCAACGGCTGGGATGGTATTCTCACAACCTGCTGAGGTTTGTTCATTCCAGCAACTTGGATAGCCATAATCTCCGCCTTGAACAATATGATTGAGCTCCTCGAAGGGAGCATCCATGCCTAAATCATCGCGGCCATTCTCGGTTGCAAATAGTTCACCTGTGCCAGGCTGAAAGGCAAGATCATATGGATTGCGCATCCCAGTGGCATAAATTTCGCTGCTGCCTGTAGTGATATCAAAGCGAAGAATGGTCGCGCTGCGAGGATCAGAGTCGTCGCAGGCATTGCAGGCGGAGCCTACACCGACATAAAGTTTGCCATCGGGCCCAAATTTCAAGTTATCGTTCTGATGCTTACCGGTAGGGAGATTGTCAACAAAGATTCTCTCTTTATCCGCTCGCTCATCTTCATCTATATCGTTTAAAACAGTTAT
>DATFQC010000332.1:0-2745 GCA_035264425.1 Anaerolineales bacterium | reverse complement strand
ATCCCGCATGATCAAAACCTACAGCAATTTTCATTTTTCCTCACAGCCTAGACTAATTTACACCGATCGGCCGCCCAATACCCATGATGAATATGAAAATCCCAGCCACAAAGTAAATGATTTGGGCCACCGTATCACCAAATATGAAATTGAACAACTTTCTACCGCGAGTAGCAATTCTCCAATTCAATGCGGCCCCCAGCATCATCAAGACTCCAACCACAATCAATAAAATTCCAACAACGCTCGAATTCATCGCTGTTTCAACAGCTCCTTTGCTTTCGCAATGACATTCTCGACCGTGAACCCAAACTTTTCAAAAATAACCTTATAGGGAGCGGATGCACCATAATGGTCAAGTCCAATCACGGAGTTGGCATATCGTTCCCAGCCGAGAGTTGCTCCGGCTTCGACAGCCAATCGGGCTATGACACTCTTAGGCAGCACAGACTCGCGATAAGCCTCATCCTGTTCTTCGAACAATTCCCAACTTGGGAAGGAGACCACGCGCACAGCCGTCCCTTCTCCAAACAATTTTTGCGCAGCCTCATAAATCAAGCTTACCTCGGATCCGGTTGCCATCAGAATCAGCTGAGGATTCTCACCAAAATCTTTCAGCACATAGGCACCTTTGCTCAACAATCCTCGGTCCGTGCCTTCCAATGTTGGCAGATTTTGCCGCGTCAAGGCAAACGCGGTCGGGCTATGTCTGCGATTAATTGCAACTCGCCAGGCTTCTGAGACTTCATTTGCGTCCGCGGGGCGGATCACCGTGAGATTAGGTGTTGCCCGGAGTGCCATTAATTGTTCAATCGGCTGATGTGTGGGTCCGTCTTCGCCAAGTCCAACACTATCGTGAGTAAACACAAAGATTGACCGAATACTCGATATTGCAGCGATACGGAGCGCTGGCTTCATGTAATCGGAAAAGATCAGGAATGTTCCGCCATAGGCAATCAGGCCGCCGAACAGATTCAATCCGTTCAACGCCGCGCCCATCCCGTGCTCGCGCACGCCAAAACGGAGATAACGTCCACTCGGGTTATCTTTTTCGAAATCACCGGCTTCTTCAAATTTTGTATTATTGGAAGGAGTCAAATCTGCGGAGCCACCCACCAGCTCTGGCAGTTTCGCTGATAATGCGTTCAACACTTTTCCTGAGGAGGAACGGGTTGCCATCCCTTTGGCGTCTACCGGGAACGTCGGTAGATCAGCATCCCAGCCTTCTGGCAATTTACCATCCAATCGTCTTTGTAATTCCGCGCCCAGCGCGGGATGAATCCGCTGATAAGCATCAAAACGCATCTTCCAGTCGGTTTCACGTTCACGGCCGCGCTCGATGGCGTCGCGGTAGAACTCGAGCACTTCCCCAGGGATGAGAAAACGCGGCTCAACTGGCCAACCAAGGTTCTCCTTGGCGGCCTGTAATTCTTCATCTCCGAGTGGCTCTCCGTGAGCTTTGGATGTGCCCTGTTTATGTGGAGCACCATATCCGATGATTGTCCGAACACAAATTAGCGAGGGACGCGGATCTGCCTACGCAGCTTTGATCGCGGCATCGATCGCCTCCACGTC
The DNA here is from genome assembly GCA_035264425.1 of Anaerolineales bacterium. Classification (GTDB taxonomy): domain Bacteria; phylum Chloroflexota; class Anaerolineae; order Anaerolineales; family Villigracilaceae; genus Defluviilinea. The sequence goes on along the minus strand of DATFQC010000332.1, from coordinate 1,170 downwards.
GTTTCCATCTCCGATTTGTTGGACGTGCCAGCCATAAGCCTCAAAGCGCCCCGCCCGGTCTTCTGTAAAAGCTAAATCCGTGGAACCATCGATCGATACATGGTTGTCATCGTAGAGGTAAATAATTCTGCCAAGCTGTAGATGCCCCGCCAAAGAGGCGGCCTCTGACGAAATTCCTTCCATCAAATCGCCGTCAGTGACGATTCCATAAATGTAGGATTGGATAATTTCATGTCCGGGTTTGTTGAATTCCGCAGCGAGATGTGCTGCAGCAATTGCCATGCCCACGCCCTGCCCAAACCCCTGCCCTAGTGGACCTGTCGTCACCTCGACTCCAGGAGTTAACCCATACTCAGGGTGGCCTGGTGTCTTGCTGCCGAATTGACGGAAGTTCTTGATTTCATCAAGCGGGAGATCATAGCCTGTCAAATGCAGCAGGGAATACAGGAGCATGGATCCATGCCCACCTGAGAGAATGAAGCGGTCACGTCCCGGCCATTTTGTGTTACGTGGATTGTGACGGAGATGACGTGTCCAGACGGTGAACGCCATGGGCGCCGCGCCCATCGGAAGCCCAGGGTGACCAGAGTTCGCCTGCTGAACGGCGTCTGCCGCCAGAAAGCGAATAGTATTGATTGCACGAGTCTGAAGATCGTCTGTCATATGTAACCTACTCTTATAAGTTAGTCCATTTTACCATTGGGGCAACGGGGATATAATCGTATCCATACTATAACATATTTGGAGAATGCACTTGCATCACTACTCGTTTGTCGCAGAGCAGTTCGCCCTATTTACGCGGGTTATCAGTGTGCGCGAATTCGGCAATGGCAATATCAATGATACTTATTTAGTCAGCATAGACACAGATTTGCCCGAGGAAAAAGAATTCGTGTTGCAACGGATCAACACCCAAGTCTTCAAACAGCCCCAACTCATCATGCAGAATATGCGTGCGTTCACCGAGCATATGCGCCGGCGGGCGCGCGATGAAGGACATCTATGGGAAATGCCGCGCGTCATCCCGGCTTGTGACGGTCGGGATTTTTATGTGGATCCTGAAGGCAACTTCTGGCGAGCGATCAGTTATGTGCATGGCGCGCGCTCGTTCGAAACGATAAAAGATGCCGCGTTGGCACATGAGGTCGGGTACGCACTCGGCACATTCCA
>DATFQC010000331.1:0-3478 GCA_035264425.1 Anaerolineales bacterium | reverse complement strand
AATTCGAACTGTATTCCCTTCGCCGTTTAGCAAAGCCTCCAACCCAGGAATAAACAAACGATTTACACGCCAAAATTCTTCCTCATTTTCAGGATGATTGAGGAAAATTTGAACTAGTTCATCGCTGTGTTTCCAAAATAGTGATCGGTAATATGATCCAGCAGGGGTTTTCTGCATGATTTCGGTCTCGACACGAAACAAAACCGTAGCAACATGCATATTGCTAAATGTTGCCTGGACAGAGTCAACGTGAGTAAAGAAAATAGCCAGAAATGTAAGCAAAATAACGAAAATAATCATCCAGCGGGAACGTTTACCAAGTTTCATCGTTTACCACGTGTTCGTGAAAGATTTCTCTTATCCACTTCGCATTATAAAACGGGAAAATCCCAAAAATTGTTCCAATGTGAAATCCCTTCATTTTTGGAAATAAAACAACAAGCGAACGAAATGTTCGCTTGTTGCTAATGTTCAATCTCTAATTCTTTATCATCCGCCCAGTGCTTCATTCAGCCAATCCAAAAATCCTTTTTCCTGCGGTTTGACTGTGGTTCCCAGGCTCTCCGCCAATTTCTCGAATAATTCACGTTGTTCCTTCGTGAGCTTGGTTGGCACTGCTATATTCACGATCACCATTTGATCACCCCGTCCATTGCGGCGTAAATGCGGAACACCTTTATTCCTAATATGAAAAACTTTTCCGGGTTGTGTGCCAGCTGGAATTTTTAATTTTTCATCCCCATCCAGTGTGGGGACTTCAACTTCCGCGCCAAGCACAGCCTGTGCTACATTGATATCCAGGTTCAACAAAATATCGTTCTCACGACGCTTGAAGAACTGGTGGGGTCTCACATCCAGGATGAGGAACAAACTTCCATTCGGCCCACCATAGACGCCGGGCCCTCCCTCTCCTGCCAAACGGATTTGAGTCCCGCTATCCACACCGGCGGGGATTTGAACTTTCTTTTTGATCGTCGTGCGTTCGAGTCCACTCCCATGGCACGTCTTGCACGGAGAGGCAATCGTCTCGCCGCGTCCATTACAGGTTGGGCAAGTCGTCGTTTGCACCATCTGCCCTAAAAAGGTCTGGCGCACCTGCCGGACTTCGCCCTGTCCATTACAAGTGGAACAGCGAATGGGTGTTGTTCCCGGTTCTGCACCCGAGCCGTTACAACGCGAGCAGGTCTCTTCGCGCTGGAACTCAATCTCTTTCTCGACACCAAAAACCGCTTCTTCAAAGGTCAGCATAACCTGCATTTGCAAGTCACGGCCGCGATGGGGCGAGCGACGGGAACTACCGCGGGTCGAGAAACCAAACTGCCCAAAGAGTTCTTCGAAAATATCGCCAAAATCGGTGGTGTAATCATGGAACCCACCACCCATATTGCCGAGGCCCTCTTTGCCAAAACGGTCATAGCGAGCACGCTTGTCCGAGTCGGAAAGCACGCCATACGCCTCATTAATCTCTTTAAATTTTTCCTCAGCCCCATCTTCTTTATTCACGTCAGGATGATACTGGCGCGCAAGTTTACGGAACGCGGCTCTGATCTCATCATTGCTCGCGTTCCGTCCCACGCCAAGAATTTCGTAATAATCGCGATTGCTCATAATTTCCAACTAGTAGTCAAGTAAGCGGCGCTCGTCCGCCGTTCCGAGACCACACCGTAGAATTGCTGGTTTCGGTATGGACGAGACGGGTCCTCATCCTACTCAATCAGTGGTCTATTCCTTTACTTCACCTTCCACCACATCAGGTCCCGCTTCTGGCTCTGGGTTTGGATTCGTACCGGATTCGCCCGCTTCGCTCCCAGAGACATTTGGTTCCTGATAGACCGCCGCTCCAATTTTTTGAATGGCCTGACCCAACGCTTCTGTCGCAGATTTGATCGCGGCAACGTCCTCGTTTTCGGCGACTTTTTTCACATCTGCAACTTTCGCCTCAACCTCAGACCTCGTATCAGCAGGGACTTTCTCGCCAAAATCTCTCAATGCTTTTTCAGCGGCATAGACGGTATTATCCGCATTGTTGCGCACTTCGATCAGTTCCTTGCGCTGACGGTCCTCTTCGGCATGGAGCTCGGCATCCTTGCGCATCTTTTCAACTTCAGATTCTGAAAGACCCGAAGAAGCCGTGATCGTAATGTGCTGTGAACGCCCGGTTGCTTTATCCTGGGCAGTGACTTTCAAAATACCATTTGCGTCAATATCAAACGTCACTTCGATTTGTGGCATACCGCGCGGCGCAGGAGGAATCCCATCCAGGATGAATTTACCTAGTGACTTGTTATCGGCGGCCATGGGACGTTCCCCCTGCAAAACATGGATTTCCACTTGCGTCTGACTATCGCTGGCAGTAGAGAAAACCTGACTGCGGCGAGTGGGGATCGTGGTGTTACGCTCGATTTGTCGAGTCGCGACTGCCCCCAGCGTTTCAATGGACAGCGAGAGTGGAGTCACATCCAGGAGCAGAATATCCTTTACCTCGCCGCCGAGCACGCCTGCCTGAATTGCCGCACCGATGGCAACGACCTCATCAGGATTCACGCCTTTATGAGGCTCCTTGCCGAAGAAGGCGCGCACTCGATCCTGCACAGCGGGCATACGAGTCATCCCACCCACCATCACTACTTCGTTGATATCACCCGCTGTCAAACCAGCATCGGACAGGGCTTGTTTAAGGGGAGCGATAGTTCGGTCAACCAGATCGGCTGTCAATTGTTCAAGCTTGGCGCGCGTCATCGTCATCACCAAATGCTTGGGGCCGCTTGCATCCGCTGTCAAATAGGGCAAATTGATTTCCGTCTGCATGGTGGTGGAAAGCTCGATCTTGGCTTTTTCTGAAGCTTCTTTCAGGCGCTGCAAGGCCTGTCGATCATTATGAAGATCGATCCCATTATCTTTTTTGAACTGCTCGATAAGATAATCCATAACGCGCAGATCAAAATCATCCCCACCCAGGAAGGTGTCACCGCTGGTCGCGCGCACCTGAAAGACGCCATCTCCCACGTCCAGGACGGAAATATCAAATGTGCCGCCACCCAGATCATACACAACAATCACTTCATTTTTCTTTTTATCAAGACCATAAGCCAGTGAAGAAGCTGTTGGCTCATTGATAATGCGAAGCACTTCGAGCCCCGCGATTTTGCCAGCGTCTTTCGTGGCATTGCGCTGTGCGTCATTGAAATATGCAGGAACCGTAATGACGGCCTGTGTGATGGGCTCGCCGAGGTATGCTTCCGCATCACGCTTGATCTTTGCAAGGATCATTGCGGAGACTTCAGGCGGCGAATAATCTTTTTCATCGAGTTGTACACGTACATCGCCGTTCGCAGCTTCATTTACGATATAAGGGACGCGTTTCTTTGTGCGTTCCACTTCCGGGTCATCGGCCTTGCGCCCCATAAAGCGCTTGATAGAAAAGATCGTGTTTTGTGGATTCGTAATGGCTTGATTGCGCGCGACACGTCCCACAAGA
>DATFQC010000330.1:0-3028 GCA_035264425.1 Anaerolineales bacterium | reverse complement strand
TTTTACCCAGCGAATGAGTGTCCCCTCCGCCATATCGAAGCCCAGTTTGGGCATGGAAATTGTTTCTGCCATTATTTCAAAACCTCCTTCACCGCCGCGACGATATCGTGCGGCTGCGGGAGCGCAGCCTGTTCGAGCGTGCGATTGTAGGGAAGCGGAACTTCTTTTTGCGCAACGCGAATGATCGGCGCGTCGACGTAATCAAAAGCTTCCTCGTAAATACGACTCGCCACTTCAGCCCCCACCCCATAAGACTTCCAGCCCTCCTCAACGACAACAGCCCGATTCGTCTTCTTGAAAGATTCAAGGACAGGTCCCATATCGAGCGGGCGCAATGTACGCAAGTCAACAATCTCGACTTCGACACCTTCTTTCGATAATTCCTCTGCGGCTTTCATGGAAAGCTCAAGACCTTTACAGTACGTTACAATCGTGACATCTTTGCCTTCGCGCTGCAATTTGGATTCACCAATCGGGATGAGATACTCACCATCCGGAACGTCTCCACGCACCTGATACATGGTTGCGTGCTCGATAAATAAAATCGGATCCTTCGACCGAATGGCTGTTTTGAGCAATCCTTTGGCATCGGCTGGCGTTCCAGGCGATACCACTTTCAGGCCCGGAAAATGTGCAAAGATCGCATCGGGAGTCTGTGAGTGGGTAGCGCCAAGCTGACGTCCACCACCCCCCACTGCCCGGATCACTAGCGGAACTTGGAACTGCCCGCCAAACATATAGTGAAGCTTTGGCGCTTGATTGACGATATAATCCATCGCAGAAAATGCAAAGTTGATGGTCATTAATTCTGCAATCGGATGTTTACCCGTCATGGCAGCGCCAATCGCAGCCCCGATGATGGCATTCTCAGCAATCGGTGTGTCTTTGACCCGGTCAGGCCCATACTTGTCATAAAAGCCTTTGGTCACCGCATAAGTACCACCCCAGACTCCTACTTCTTCACCCATAATAAAAACAGACGGATCACGATCCATTTCTTCCATTAGTGCTTGCGAGATCGCCTCGCGCATCGTAATTTTTGCCATATATCCTCGTGATACTCGGATGATCATAAACAACAGACCATAGTCTGTCATCTACGGTCTAATCTACATAAATATTCGCGAACAAATCTTCCATCGCAGGCTCCGGAGAAGTCTCGGCAAACTCAACAGCCTGGTTCACTTCATTATCCACCTGTGTGTCAATTTCGTCGAGCGCTTTTGCACTGACCGTTTTCTTATCCAATAACTGCTTACGGAAAATTCCAATGGGATCATTTTCCTGCCACTTCTTCACTTCCTCCTGCTTACGATAACGTTCGGGATCACCCATGGAATGACCACGGTAACGATAGGTCACCACTTCGAGTAGATACGGCTGGCTTTCCTGCCGCACATAATCAATCGATTCCTTCGCAGCCTCATAAACCTTCATCACATCCATACCATCCACGCGGCTATTTTTCATTCCATAGCCTTCTGCTTTTTGGCGGATTTCATGGACTGCCGAGGCACGCTCTACGGAAGTGCCCATGCCGTAGATGTTATTCTCACAAACCCAGAGCACCCGTAATCCCCAGGCCTTTGCAAGATTCAACGCTTCATGGAAATAACCAATGTTCGTTGCCCCGTCGCCGAACATACAAATCGTCACATTATCATTTTTCGCGTACTGATCCCCCAATGCCAGCCCGGAAGCAATCGGAAGATGACCTCCGACAATTGCATGTCCACCCCAGAAATTTTTCTCGACACTTGCCATATGCATCGAACCGCCCTTGCCTTTTGACATTCCCGTTGCCTTACCCAGCAATTCAGCCATCACTTCATTTACTGGAATTCCGCAATTGATGGCGACCCCGTGATCCCGATACGCGGTGATCACTCGATCGCGCGGCTCGCGGGCTGCGATTAAACCCGTTGAGACTGCTTCCTGTCCAATATATAGGTGCATGAAACCGCCGATCTTACCAGCCTGGTACAGTTCAGCTCCACGCTCTTCTACGCGGCGGATTAGCACCATTTGATGATACAAATCAAGTAGTTGCTCTTTCTTCATCTCTGCTCCCAAATTATTTGATGCGAAGTACAGGCAAAATAACATGGCGCTATAAGCGCCACGATGTGCTTTCCTCTCTGCAACTGCGAAATTATATCAGAGATTTTCCGTCGGGTTTTTTTATCAAATCCTATCTTCTTCACAGTAAAATAGGTACATCGAATTAGTTTGTTGCCTCCAAACAAACAAGCAAAAACCTTTTCATTCACCTCGGGAGTTCTATGCGCAGTTTACGCGCCATTGCACTGATCAGCCTTCTACTCTATAGCATTCTTGTCGCAGCCACAAACGGATGGACTGCATTCGCCAGATGGAATAGAAATTCACAGGTGGGCGATTCAGTTTCCAAATGGGAAAAGCGTGTTAAACCTGTTTTAGATCATATTCCCAGTGCCATAACAGAATTAGGCTATGCAGCAGATTGGGACATACCAGGTTCTGGATACGACATCATCGACCAGGACAATGAATATACTCTCACGCAGTATGCTCTGGCACCGCGTAGATTACAGCCTGGGTTGGATCACGAGTGGATTATCGGCAATTTTACCTATACAGGTTTTCGAAATTGGCTCGATAAAAATCTAGCATCCTATGACATAATCGAAATTGGCTTTGGCATCTACGTGATTCATCGAACTTCACCATGATCTTAAAAAGTTTTATTATCTTTCTTCCTGCGCTCATTGCCGGATTTGGATTCGTGCATTTGTTTTGGAAGAGTCAATCTGCTTCAGCGCTCGCCCTGAAGGTTTTTTTAGGCATAGGTTTCGGACTGGGAATTACATCCTGTTTATATTTCCTGAGGTTGCTATTGTTCCCTGGCCAGGGAGGTTATCTGCTTATCCAAGCGTTATTCTTGGCCCTGGTTTTTGTTGCACTTTTCTCACAAAAGCGGGTTTCTCTCAATATCTCTTTTAAATCCTTGGCAGTTACACGTTTACAAATCTGGCTTGGATTGGCTGTC
>DATFQC010000329.1:0-2109 GCA_035264425.1 Anaerolineales bacterium | reverse complement strand
GACCACACCTTTTTCCACCATCCAAAACCCGGTTCCGCCCGATGTGATGGATCTTGGCCTGGGCGATCCCTCTCTCTCGCTCCTTCCGTTGGATTTGATCCGCGAAGCCGCACAGTTGCGATTGTCACAGGATGACAATTCATTCCTACAGTACGGCTCAGAACAGGGCGATGGACATTTCCGCCTGGCATTGGCGGACTTTCTAAACAAGGGTTATAACTTTGACGTGAAACCTGAAGGTCTTTTTGTCACAAACGGCATTTCAAATGCGCTTGACTTAATCTGCACGCTCTTTACCAAAGCAGGGGACACAATCTTTGTAGAAGAGCCCACCTATTTTCTGGCGCTCAGGATTTTCGCAGACCATCATTTGAAGATCATCTCCATTGATACAGATGCAAATGGACTTATCATTGAGTCACTCGAAGAGAAACTGACTGAGCTCCAGCCAAAGTTTCTTTATCTCATCCCCACCTTTCACAACCCAACGGGCGCGACCATGTCACAGGAACGGCGTGACGGTCTTGTCGAGTTGGCGAAAGAACACGACTTTATGATCGTGGCGGATGAGGTGTATCACTTATTGAGCTATGCAAGCGAGGCTCGAAAGCTGCCGAAATCCTTTGCCGCTTACAGCGACTTGGAAAACGTGATCTCGCTGGGTTCATTTTCAAAGATCCTTGCACCAGGTCTGCGGCTGGGGTGGTTGCAAGCACACCCTGAAAGAATCAAACGCTTCAATACATGTGGCTTGCTGGATAGTAGTGGAGGACTGAATCCATTCACGTCTGCGATTGTGCATGGAATTATAGAATCAGGCGGATTGGAAAACAATATTAACAAATTAATCAATATTTACCGCTCCAGGCTCGATGTCATGAACTCAGCCTTGCATAAACAATTGCCAGAGGTTGAATACATCGTTCCAGATGGAGGGTACTTTTTCTGGTTGCGCTTCCCTGAAATAACAGACGCTAGAGAGCTTCGTAAGACTGCCCAAGCTTTCAAAGTAGATTTTCGGCCGGGCACGCTTTTCTCCAGCAGAGAGGCAATGAAAAACCAGATTCGGCTGTGTTTTGTCCATTATGAGGAAGCAGAAATCTTGGAAGGAATTCTGCGATTGAAGGCATGTCTGCACTCCACGCTATAAATACGCAAATTTATCTGCATTTACTTTCCTAATGCCTTTTTCACGGCCTGGTACACATCCAAAATCCCATAACCATACGCGTCGCTCGGATCACCTCCCTCGAAACAACCTCCGGATGCACTACCGGTATAAGGGTCTGCTGTGCTCGTCAGGAGTTGTTCTGTGCGATCGATATCACCGACCAGGTTTGGCTCAGCCGACCAAAGCAATGCCACGGCGCCGACGACGTGCGGTCCCGCCATGGAGGTACCGCTCTCTGCCGCGTAACCGCCTCCGGGCACAGACGAGAGAACATCTACGCCTGGAGCGGCGATATCAGGTTTGACTCGACCTGACCCATCGGCGGTCACAGGACCGCGGCTGCTGAAAAACGCAACATCTCGAGATTGATCAATTGCACCAACAGAGAAGACCGAGTCGTACAGCGATAACGGCGCATTGACCGTACTGCAATTCGGGCCATCGTTTCCGGCAGAGACAACAACGAAGATTCCCGCATCGCGTAAATGATTTGCCGCATATAGTAGCGCATTCGGATCGCAACCTTCCAATTCGGGGCAGCCCCATGAATTGTTCAGAATATCCGCAGCACGGGTCGGGTCGCCATCTTTGAGCGGATCCCCACCCTGGGGAAATGGCGCCAGCATGAACTGCATACAATCCAGGTATAAGGCGGGGTTACCCAAATTACGATTCAAATTGACACAGGCAATCCAGGTAGCACCCGGCGCAATCCCAATGCCGTTCTTTCCTAAAATCGTTCCAAGCGTATGGGTTCCATGCCCACCATCGTCATAAGGCGAAGGTTTACCATTCCATGGATCGAACCAGTTATAGTTATCACCTTCGGTGTTGCCGCGATAGCTGTCATGCAACTCGGGATGGCTCACATCCGCACCGCTGTCAGATTGCCCCACTACAACTCCTTCGCCACGCACACCGAATTCGCTCCACACTTT
>DATFQC010000328.1:0-3759 GCA_035264425.1 Anaerolineales bacterium | reverse complement strand
CGACTATATTCATATCAATAATGTAACCCTTCAGGTCACCGCGCCTCGCATCCCATGCGCGACGTTCGCGACACGTATGGACGACCACCACTGGGTCAAGAAATTTCGTCACGCTGAACGGCCTGGTCTGTATTGCCGCGTCCTCGGGGAAGGGTCATTAAAAGCGGGTGATCCTGTTTTCATTGAAAAATATACAGGCGAGACCATTTCAGTCCTGGAAATGTTCCGTGATTATTATGATCGCCACAAAAATGAGGAGACGCTGCGGCGTCAACTCAACGCGCCAATCGCCATCCGTGCCCGAAGAGATGTGGAAGCAGGTTTGCGAAAACTCCTTCAAAAAGCCTAGAATGATTGACCTCTGAAGAAATCTTCAGAGGTCTCGATTCAACAATTGAACTTTTAGAAATAATGTTCTATAATCTGAGCATCGCTATCCGATTCGCCAAAGGAGATGGTCTGATGAATTCTCTCGATAAAGCCCGGCAAACCCAAATCGACAATATCCAAAAGAAAACAGGCAAGTCACTGGATGAGTTGACCACGCTCGTCCGTAAGAGTGGTTTGAGCAAACACGGTGAGATTCGTGACATGCTCAAGGAGAAACTCGGTCTTGCTCACGGCGACGCGAATGCCCTGGTCCATGAAATTTTTCAATCAGATGGTCAGCGTGCGGCCGAAGGCAAATCCACAGATACGGTGCTGGATGAAATCTATTCTGGAGCCAAGGGAAGCCAGCGCCCCATCCACGAGGCATTGATGAAACACATTTCAACATTCGGCGAGTTCGAGACGGTCCCCAAGAAAGGCTATGTCAGTCTGCGGCGCAAGAAACAGTTCGCCATGATCGGGCCGAAAACTAATACGCGTTTCGAAGTGGGTATCAACACCAAAGATTTGAAGAAGAACCCGCGTCTGCTTGAACAGCCCAAGGGAAGCATGTGCAGTTACATTGTCAATGTAACCGACATACAGGAAGTCGATGCTGTGTTGATCGCGTGGATCAGATCCGCTTATGAAAGTGCAGGGTAATGATGGAAAAAACGATCCAGCCGAAGAACTTTTTGAATAATTTGTTTAGCCTTTACGATGAGACGTTCGAGAATCATCATGGCATTTATCTGGACAACCACACCTCTCTTCTTACGACGCTCGAAAGCATTTCCGCAGAGGAGGCCTCCATTCCGGTGGGTGGGAAGTGTGCCTCTCTGGCGGCACAGGTCACACATGTGATCTTTTATCTCGAACTGCTGGAAAAATATTTCTGTAAACAGGAAGTGGGCCAGGTGGACTGGGGTGAGATCTGGCGCACCGTGGAAAAGATCAACCCGGAGGACTGGGAGACACTCAAGACTAAGCTCAAACAAACCTACCAAAGGGTCGATAAGTTATTTCGCGATACTGAAAATTGGGACGATGAAGATGTGATTGGCGCGGCGTTGGCAATTGTAGTTCATACCGCTTACCATCTAGGTGAGATTCGTCAGGCATTGTGCACGCTGAAGTAATGATAATGGCTCTCATCCGCAAAGTGGATTGTGTTCGCTTATATGTTCCAGATTTGGAAGCAGGGCTGGCGTTTTATTGTGATCGACTTGGGCATGAACTCATCTGGCGCACGGAAACCGCGGCTGGTTTGCGCTTGTCAGAATCTGAGGCCGAACTCGTCATCCAAACAGAGGACCGAAGACAGGAAGTTGATCTGCAGGTCGACTCAGCAGACGAGGCCGCAAAATTGATCGAACAGGCCGGCGGCAGGGTGATCGTTCCACCGTTTGATATTCAGATTGGACGCTGTACCATTGTAGAAGATCCCTGGGAAAATCCTCTTGTTTTGCTGGATACAAGCAAGGGACTTTTGAAAACAGATGCAGAGGGGAATGTCATTGGCAATCTCAATTCCTATGTGTCAGAGTGAGAATTCATTCGATATTTGAAAGGAGATCACTATTCCCCCTCGTCCAGGTTACCCGATGCCTGATTTTATTCGTGGTGCACTCAACATTCAAGCGCAAATGCGGTACGTCTTAGCAATATCTTTTGGTCAGCGCTACTCAACGTACGTTTCCGCTATTTGAGCAATCGTTACCGAACTATTAAAGCGCTCCTGGGTTTTTATGAGGAATAGGTCATCCTCTTGTAAATGCGTCTGGTTTGCACGATAAGCACCAAGATGGTAAGCCAATAAGAATCGCACAGCGTGGAGCATAATATTCTTTTCTTGTCGGCTGAGCCGATAATACTGTTGGTAGCCTTGCATAATGGCTTGCACCTTTGCTTCGTCTGGTTTCATAGTGAGCGGGTCATCAAGATTGAAATGGGAGGAGAGTAAAAGATATCCAAGGTCAAGAATGGGAAAGCCTACCCCGATGTTATCCCAATCGATAATATCAACGCGCTCAGTTCCTGTTTTAATCGCATTCAGATACCAAATATCGCCGTGTGTTACGCGAATAATGGCAGGCTCTTCTTCGATAATTGCCTGCATGGATGCATGCAGGTCAATAAACAGCGGTGTATAGGCTGTTGGAACTGAGAGGCTGTCCGTATAGAGTTGTGCCATTGTTCGTTTGGCGATGTTTTCTGGGTGGCAACGCGATTGCCGAGATTCTGGTGGAGGAGGTCCTGTAAGGCTATGCAGTTGTCCCAGGCGTGCGCCCAGAAGCCGCAGGTCGGGTGGCTGTGGCGTGAGAACTGTTCCTTCAATAAATGAGATAAGAAGCGTTGCCCAATTGTCCCTCATTCCCACTAGTTGGTGTCCACCCGTTAAACGGATCTGGGGCACTGGATACTGTTGTAAATATAGCCAATCCAAAAGAGTTGCGGTCGCGTGAAATGTTGCTACGCCCTCCGGGTGCTGCAGCAGGCGTAAGACCCAGCGTTGTCCATTTTCATCCCGTAGTTCGAAAATACCGCGCCAATCAAACGGATAGCGTTGGAGAGGCGCGACGTCTTCAGGATGAAAACGATAGACGGCTTCAACAATATGTGAAACAAAAGCAGTATCGAGCACAATGAGCTTCCTCTCTATTTATGCAACATTGGTCATAAAGTCTAAAGGGCAGGCTATCAATCAAATCCATCTTACTTGTATTTCCGACGAATAGTTAATAGTGGTCAAACACGACTACAGCGCTACCGGCTCGAATCTTAATAAATAACTCGGGCAAGGTTTTCACCTCGCCCGAGCTTTCTTACTTTGATAAAAGCTTTATGTTTATTGTTGGAGAGGCTCACCGGTAGCCGTTACCAAATTCCACGTGCCACCATTATCTTCCATGCCCTGGCCAGCAGCATCCCCAGCCCCTGTATCATCGGCAAAAGTATAAAGCGGATGACCATTATAGGTTACCTGCATGGTGCCATCATCACGTGTGATTGTACCTAACAGAGTGGCATCTACACCATCACCCGCGACCGGAGAACCCTGGCTAGCCAGTGGCGCCCACTCAGTCGCACAATCCCCTGTACAAGCGCTTGTACCACCGGTGTCCGATGAAAAGGCATACAGGGGCATCCCATCACCGTTTACCAGGACGGTCCCATAACTTCCGACATCGGCAGAATTTACAGTTGCTTCACCAGTAACAGGGACACCTGCGGTAGTATCTACAGACGGCGTATCTGTAGCTCCAGAGGTGTCGGTGGCAACTTCGGTGGCAACGGGTGATTCAGTTGCCACAGGCGATTCAGTGGCAACGGGTGATTCAGTTGCCACAGTTGTTGGCTCAAACGTTGCGGGTGGATTCGTTGCTGTCG
>DATFQC010000327.1:0-3990 GCA_035264425.1 Anaerolineales bacterium | reverse complement strand
TGGTGGATATTTTACAGTGGATTTTCAGTAGATTATGATAGATAGCCGGAACTCAAAATAAAAAGACGGAGAGAATATGCATCTCTCCGTCTTTTTATTACTTTTCTGCTATAGCTCACTGGCACGTCTTGAAATCTTATCCTTGGCGCGTGATATGAACTCAGCCAGGGAAATATTGTTTTGCTGGCTGCCATCGCGTACCCGCAGTGACACTTGTCCAGCATTCATCTCGTTTTCACCCACGACAAGCATGTACGGTACCTTCATCAACTGCGCCTGTCGAATCTTGGCATTCATGCGCTGGGCACTGATATCCGCATGGACACGGATGCCCTGATCACGCAATTGCTGGACGATGCCATGGGCATATTCGTTCTGTCCATCCGTGATCGGGATCACACGTACCTGCTCAGGCGAGAGCCACACGGGGAAGTTGCCTCCATAATGCTCGATGAGGAATCCAACCATGCGCTCGTGCGTGGATAGGGGCGCACGATGGATGCAAAGAGGAATCTCCTCGTTGCCTTCGCGGTTCGTAAACTTCAGATCGAAACGCTCGGGGACAGCGAAATCCACCTGATTTGTCATCAGAGAGAATTCTCTGCCTATGGCACTCCAAACCTGTACATCAATTTTTGGACCATAGAACGCGGCTTCATCTTCGGCTTCCACGTAAGGTACATTACCTCTATTCATTGCACGACGAACCATCTCTTCCGTCTTGAGCCACAGTCGTTCATTATTTACATATTTCTTGCCAAGGCCGGCCTTGCCATGCAGAGATAAGCGCATTACATATTTCTCGATTCCGAATAGATCGAAATAGTTGCGGTACATATCCACGACAGCCAAGAATTCCTCTTCAAACTGGTCTTCTGATACGTAGATATGAGCATCATTCATCTGCATCGAACGAACGCGCATCAAGCCGAACAATTCGCCTGACTTCTCGTAGCGATAGCACGTCCCATATTCCGCAAGACGAATTGGCAGATCACGATACGAACGACCTTTTGAGCCAAAAATCTTATGGTGCATTGGGCAATTCATCGGTTTGACGTAATACTTCACGCCTTCGAGTTCCATGGGTGGGTACATGCTCTCGGCATAGTAGGGCAAGTGGCCGGAACGGATAAACAAATCTTCCTTCGTGAGATGCGGCGTTTTGACGCGTAAGTATCCAGCCTTGTCTTCCATATCTTTGGCAAGCTTTTCCAGTTCCTCGATCATGACGCCGCCATTCGGCAGCCACAATGGCAAGCCTGGTCCTACTTCATCATCGAACATGAAGATTTCCAAATCCTTGCCCAGCTTGCGATGATCGCGCTTCTTGGCCTCTTCCATCTGCCAGAGATAATCTTTCAGTTGCTGGGCGTTCTCCCAGGCCGTGCCGTAAATGCGCTGGAGCATTTTGTTGTTTTCATCCCCGCGCCAGTACGCGCCAGCAATGGACATCAGCTTGAAAGCATCCTGCTTAACCTCTTTCGTGTTTTGCACGTGAGGCCCGCGGCACAGATCCGTGAACGTATCGTGCTGATAGATCGAAATCTCAGGCTTCTCTTTGAGCGGATTTCCATATTCATCGAGTCCGCCTTTTTCGAGTCCATCGATCAGCTCAATCTTGTAAGGCTGGTCTTTGAATACCTGACGCGCTTCGTCGGCAGAGATAACCTTCTTCTGGAAGTCATACTTGCCCTGCACGATTTGTCGCATGCGCTTTTCGATCTGTTCCAGATCTTCGGGCGTGAGGTTGCGCGGCAGATCGAAGTCGTAATAGAAGCCATTTTCAATTGGCGGGCCAATCGTATATTTTGCATCGGGGAACATCTCCAATACAGCCTGGGCCATAATGTGCGCGGCCGAGTGACGAATTTTATAGAGTTGAGACTCTTCGTATTTTTCCTGAACTTGTTGCAACATTCTTGCTTCCTTTCTTGGATTGATTCATTGCTACCGCCAAATGGACTTTGCGCGACCCGAAGAGGCGGTAGGGACATAGCACGTTATGTCCGACCTCCGAGCCGCTGACGAGTGATGGTGTTATCTGCAGTCATTACGACCTCCTTAAACAAAAATTCTCGCCCGAACACGGGGCGAGAATTTGATTCACGCGGTTCCACCCGATTTATACCAAAGACCGTAAAGGTCTGATGGATATATCTCTTAGACTGATAACGGAGTCATCCGTTTGGCTTACTTACCGAAGCGTTCTGCCTCATGCTCGCGAGTGGTTTTCAGTGATTTTCCCTTGAAGAGACTCTCAATCCTGGATCTCTTCTCCCTGTCAGGGATATGACCACTTACTCGTCTCGGTCATTGCATTTCTATTTACTTGACTACCCGTGTCCCGATCTACTTACATTGTGGGCGAGATAGGGCTCGAACCTACGACCTCTGCTATGTCAAAGCAGTGCTCTAACCAACTGAGCTACCCGCCCGAAGGACACCATTATAACGAGGGGTAACAAAATTTGCAATCCCAATGTGATGATGAGCCTTGCGGTATAATCCCTTCGCCATGCCAAGACGTAAAGCGCCTGAAGACATGTCTGTGGAAGAATTACGCCGTTTATTGATCGAAAAACGGCGAGGTGCGCGGCGTGAAAGGCTGGAGCACTTTAAAAGAACGGGCCGTGTGGTAGATGTTGCCCCAGATTTTTTGGCAGAGTCGGCTCCAGTGGTGGATACGCTCGAGGAGACGACAGACCAGGCGCAAGCGCCGGCCTCGAAGCGTAGACGTGTAATGGATCGGATCCTCTTGGTGGTGGAAGTCCTGGCCGTGGTCGGGCTGGTCGGCGTCCTTATCAGCGGATTCGGGATCCTGCGTGATCTTAACGCAGAGGTCGCCTCCGCTTTGATCCAGGAAACACTTACGCCGACGCCTCTGGTGATGGCGGTCGTCCTTCCCTCAGGACACACGCCGCCTGATGCGCAGGGAAATACACGACCGAACATCGATGAGATCCCGGCCCATTTGCAGCCAATGGTGCAGTCGCTGGCAAATCTTCCGGTCCCCACAGCGGCACCAGACCAGGCGATCCGTATCCAGATCCCCTCGATCAGTATTGATGCGCCAGTGGTACAGGGTGATGGATGGGAGCAGCTCAAAAAGGGTGTGGGGCAGAATGTTGGCTCGGCGAATCCCGGGCAAACAGGAAATATCATCCTTTCGGCGCACAATGATGTGTATGGCGAATTGTTCCGTTATTTGGATAAGCTCGCGCCCGGCGATCAGGTTGTTTTATATACACAACAACGGCAATATGTGTATGTGGTAGACCGTACCGCTGTAGTGGAACCGACAGCAGTGGAAGTGATGGCATCCACGGGAAGCCCAACGGTAACGTTGATCTCGTGTTATCCATATCTGGTGGATAAACAGCGCATTGTAGTATTTGCGCGATTACAAAGTTAAGGAGTTTCAAATGGCAAAAAAAACCAAACGAACAACGACTTCAGTGAGCATGACATCCTCACCCGCGCGCACTGAATTCAATCCCGATTACACTCACGTGAAAAGCGATCTAACTCGCATTGGCACGCTGGCGGGCATCTTCTTCGTGGCGTTGATTGTGCTTTCCTTTTTCCTGCGCTAACAGAGCAAGCATAGATCAATGAATAAGTGAGGGCGACCCAAAAGGTCGCCCGAATGATTTATGGAACAGGAGATTCTCCTCACTACACTTACTTATGGCGGTGATGCCATGGGACGCCTGGAAGACGGCCGCGCAGTCTTTGTCTCATTTGGGTTGCCGGGTGAGCGTGTGCGCATCCGATTGACCGAAGAAAAACGGGGTTTTGCGCGAGGAGAATTGGTGGAAATCCTCGAAGCCTCTCCGCAAAGAATTATTCCGCGCTGTAAACATTTCGGTGTCTGTGGTGGATGTCATTACCAGAATTTACCCTATGAAGAACAATTGAAAGCCAAGAAAGAAATCTTACGCGACCAATTGACCCGCATTGGCAGGATTGAAAATCCACCGGTTCAAG
>DATFQC010000326.1:0-7847 GCA_035264425.1 Anaerolineales bacterium | reverse complement strand
GTTTACCTCGAAGGTGACGGTGGACCCAAACCGCATCGCGTCCACTGGCGCACTCCCTCCTTTGATAATTTGTCCGTCTTGCCCAAGATCGTAAAGGGACATTTGGTCGCCGATCTTGTTGCCATTCTTGCTTCTGTTGATATTGTGCTCGGAGATATTGACCGATGAGCCTCGTCCAAAAATACCCGAAAGAAGTAAAGCAAATCCTCTCGAAATATCCGCCGGAGCACAAACGCTCGGCAGTCATGCCATTATTATATTTGGCGCAGCGTGAAGAAGGTTATCTCACGAAGGCCGCCATGCAGGATGTGGCCAAGATCGTGGGCATTACCGAGACTGATATCGCTGCGCTGGTTGGGTTCTATACCCTGTATCATGATAAAAAAGAAGGCAAGTATCGTATGCAGGTCTGTACCGATCTGCCTTGCGCGTTACGCGGCGCGGAACAGTTCATGGAATCCTTGTGCAGTAAGCTGGGAATCCAGGTTGGTGAAACAACAGCCGATGGGTTTGTCACTCTTGAAGCGGTCACCTGCCTGGCCGCGTGTGACAAGGCTCCCATGTTCCAAACGCAGGGACCCGATGGAATTAAATATCACGAGAATATGAACGTGGATCGAACGATGGAGTTGATCTCTGTGCTTCGCAGGTCTGGCAGGGAGGTGGAAAAATGAGTTACATTGTCCTGCGTCATCGCGACATTCCGGACCTCAACAAGCTGGACATTTATCAAAAGAACGGCGGATTCGCCGCGTTCCAGAATGCAGTTACGAAGATGAAGCCTAATGAAGTGACTGACGTGGTCAAGAATTCGGGTCTGCGCGGCCGGGGTGGCGCAGGCTTCCCGACTGGCATGAAATGGTCTTTCATCGATAACAAGAACTGGCCGCATTATGTGGTTGCCAACGCAGATGAATCAGAGCCGGGCACCTTTAAAGACCGCGAAATTATGGAAGGCAATCCCTTCCAATTCCTCGAAGGACTTGCGCTCGCTTGCTACGCGGTGGGGGCCAACGTGGGATATGTCTACCTGCGCGGAGAGTTCTGGCAGCTGGCTGCAGCTTTGGATGAGAAGCTTGCCGAAATGGAAAAAGCGGGTATTTTAGGCGATAAGCTTTTTGGTGGGGACTACTCGCTGCGGATTTATACCCATCTCGGCGCGGGAGCCTATATCTGCGGTGAAGAGACAGCCCTGCTCGAATCGCTCGAAGGCAAACGCGGACAACCGCGCGTTCGTCCGCCCTTCCCGCCTGCTGTAGGTTTATTCGGCAAGCCGACGATTATCAATAACGTGGAGACATTCACCAATGTACCCATGATCCTTGCCAACGGTGCAGACTGGTATAAAGGCATCGGTACGGCCGATAGCGCCGGCGTGAAAGTCTTTTCGCTCTCAGGCCGCGTGCGCAAACCCGGGAATTATGAATTGCCCTTTGGGACAACATTCCGCGAATTGATCTACACCCACGGCGGCGGTGTACAGGATTCACGGCCTGTCAAAGCAATCATGCCGGCCGGTGCGTCTTCTTCCCTGATCGTTGTGAAGGATGAAAAGATTCTCGACACACCCATGGATTATGCCACGGTCCGCACCCTGGGTGGTGATCTTGGATCAGCCTCCATCATTATCCTGGATGATACTGTTTCCATGGATTGGCTCGTGAACAAGACAGTCCATTTCTTCAAACATGAATCATGCGGAAAATGCACCCCCTGCCGCGAAGGAACCTACTGGATGTCGAATATTATCGAGCGGATTCACCAGGGTCAGGGGACCACCGGCGATGTAGATCTCCTGCTCAATGTGGCGAAACAAATCCAGGGAAAGTGTCTGTGCGCCCTGGGTGAATTTTCAACGATGGCGGTTGTGACTGGCATTGAGCGCTTCCCCGAGGATTTTAAAAATGCTGTGAGCCCCGCACCTCTTCCAGCTCTTTATGTCAAGAAGAATGAGGGCATGGACACGGAGCGAGTATGACCAATCAGGTAACGCTCACTATAGACGGACAACAGGTCACGGTCCCAGCTGGGATCGGTGTCGTCGACGCAGCCAAAATGGCTGGCATTGATATCCCCGTCTTTTGTCATCATCCAAAACTGGAACCGGTCGGCATGTGCCGCATGTGTCTGGTGGAGATTGGACGCCCGATGCGCGATCGCGCCACCGGTCAGATCGTGATGGAGAACGATGCGCCTAAGATCCAGTTCCTGCCTAAGCTGGAGACGGCTTGTACGAATAAAGTGGAAGAAGGCATGGTGGTTCTTTCACAAAGTGCAAAGGCAAAGGATGGACAACGAGGTACTGTCGAATTCCTCCTGACGTCACATCCACTCGATTGTCCAATTTGCGACAAGGGCGGTGAGTGTCCGCTGCAAAATCTCACCATGGCCCATGGTCCTGGCAAGAGCCGCTTCCTTTTTGATGAAAAGCTGCGCCTTGGCAAACGCGTCCCGCTCGGGGATTTGATCGTCCTCGATCAGGAGCGCTGTATCCAGTGTGCGCGCTGCATCCGCTTTCAGGATGAAATTGTAGGAGACTCGGTCCTTGGTTTCGATGATCGGTCCCGCTCGACAAGGATCATCACATTTTCTGAGCCGGGCTTTGATTCTGTTTTTTCAGGGAACACCAGTGACATTTGCCCGGTCGGCGCCTTGACGACGAGAGACTTCCGTTTCGAGGCCCGTCCCTGGGAGTTGGAATCTGCTGCTTCGATTTGTACACAGTGTCCGGTGGGATGCAACATCACCTTGAACACGCGCCGGGAGGCCCGGGCGGGTGGCGATTTTGTTGTCAAACGCGTGATGCCGAGACAGAACGAAGAAGTGAATGAGATTTGGATCTGCGATAAGGGTCGCTTCGCCCATCACTACACAGACAGCAAAAAGCGACTGACCCAACCAATGGCTCGCAAGGGAAAAAGCGAAAAACTGACACACGTTTCATGGGACGAGGCGACCAAACTTGCTGCAGATCGGTTCAGCACGGCGAAAGAGAATTTTGTCGTGCTGGCCTCCGGTCGCCTCGCTAACGAGGATTTGTTCAATTTGAAATCCCTGGCAGACCAGGCGGGCGGACAGGCTTATCTTTACTCGCGAATAGGTGGCGGCGAATTAACCACTCAGCTCGGTGTGGGTGCTGACACGAATTTTGGAAAGATGGGCAAGGGAACAACCATCGTTGTGGTGGCTTCTGATCTTTATCAGGAAGCCCCGATCTGGTACCTGCGCGTGAAGCAGGCTGTAGACCGAGGCGCAACCTTGATTGTCTTGAATCCGCGTGCGACCAAACTGGACCAATTTGCTTCGTTTGTTGTACGGTATGCTTACGGTGATGAAGTGAAAGAGATCCGTGACCTGGACCGGAAGAAAGAGGTCGGTGAGGCATTCAAGCAAGCGGAGAATGCTGTCATTCTCTTTGGAAGCGATGGATTGGGTGTGGAGGGCACCTCCAATCTGGCGGCCGCCTGCGCAAAGTTATTACAGGATAAGGGTCAGGTTGGCAAACCAAACAATGGATTGATCGGCGTCTGGGAACGAGCCAATGATCAGGGTGCCTGGGAAATGGGGTTCCAGGTGACAGACGATTTGGCCGGCGTCCTGGCTGGTAAGTCTATTTACGTTGTTGGCGCTAACCCAGTAGGTGATGATCCGAAACTGGCAGAGATTCTCAACGGCGCGGCGTTTGTGGCCGTGCAGGATGTGATGGAAACAGAAACGACTGAATTTGCAGATGTCGTTCTGCCTGCACGAGCATTTACCGAACGTGAAGGTACGCTGACTTCTGGGGAACGACGCGTCCAGCGCTTCTATTCGGCGGTACCTCCCACAGGTGAAGCCAGGCCTGATTTTGCCATCACAGCACAACTGGCTAGTCATATAGGCATTGTTCTTGAGGGCACTTCGGTCTCAGCCGCTTTTGATCGTCTGGTTGGTGCTGTCAAATCCTTTGAAGGCTTGAATTACGCAAAGATCTCAGAAGTCAGGCCGCAGTGGCCCATCGTCGGGCGCGGTGACATGTATTATGGTGGCACCACCTACGAAAACACTATGGGATTGGGTGCCCATCTGACGGGAGCTGCAGAACGTGATGAAAAGGTCAGCCTCCCACGGGCTCACAGGGAAATTCCCCCGCGTCCAAAGCACAACGAGTTGCTGGCTGTGCCGGTCACGAGGCTTTATGACCGTGGGACGACCGTCATGAAGTCTGCCGATTTGCTGCGGGATCGTATCGGTGAACCTTTTATTGCCCTGCATCCAGATGCCGCAAAGAACCTGGGCCTGGAAGGCGGGCAGTTAGTGAATATCAGCTTTGATGGTGTCAGCGGGGATGCGGTCGTACGGCTGGACGATACGGTTTCGGTCCGTGTAGTACTGGTGCCGCGCGAGATGGGATTTGCCATTCACGAACCTGTGCCTGCAGAAATACGTGCACTCGAAAAGGTGGCATGATGTTATCAGATTGGACTCTCTGGCTCGAGTGGTTTATCAAAGCGCTGGTGCTCATCTTTGCATTGTTGGGCGGGTTTGCCTATCTGACGTGGTATGAGCGCCGGGCGCTGGCACGCATCCAATCTCGGATTGGCCCTAACCGCGCCGGACCGTTTGGTTTGCTTCAACCGATTGCCGACGCCGTGAAGCTGATCTTTAAGGAAGAGCTGACTCCCAGCCGGGCGGACCGGATCATCTTCTTTTGGGCGCCCGTAATAACTCTGGTACCTTCGATCATCATCGCGGCGGTGATTCCCTGGGGCACAAAGTTCACTGCCTTTGGCCGTGAGATCACGCTTTATCTGGCGGATATCAATGTGGGTGTGTTGTACCTGATGTCCATTGCCTCCATCGCTGTCTATGGAATTGTGCTGGCAGGCTGGTCATCGAATAATAAATATGCGATGCTGGGCGGACTACGTTCCTCCGCCCAGATGATTTCTTATGAGCTCGCCTTAGGGCTTTCTTTTGTCACTGCGATCATTTTAGCGAATTCCATGAGCCTGCTTGAAATTGTTGATGCACAAAGAGTTCCTCTGCAGATTGGCAACTTTACCCTTCCATTTCCACTCTGGTTTGTTTTTATTCAGCCGGTTGGTGCAGTGATCTTTTGGATCGCGACGCTGGCTGAGGTCAATCGGGCACCCTTTGACATGCCTGAAGCGGAACAGGAATTGACCGCTGGTTATCACAGTGAATATTCAGGAATGAAATTTGCCTTGTTCTTCATGGCCGAATATCAGAAGATGATTGTCATCTGTGCCATCGCGGCGACATTGTATTTTGGTGGTTTTCTGGGTCCATTTGTAGATCGATTCCCTCTTTTAGGACCCCTATATTTGCTGATCAAAGTTGTCGTTTTACTTTTCGTGATGATCTGGGTGCGGGCCACCTGGCCGCGCATCCGTTATGACCGATTGATGTCGTTTGGCTGGAAGGTCATGCTTCCGTTGTCACTGGCGATCACCTTTATTACGGCAACAGGGATCGTGCTGGCGGACCAGCTCCATAATCCAGTGTATTTTTGGGCGATCCCGGTTGTTTCCGTATTTATAGGTCTGTTTACTGTTGTGATGGTTTATCGTGAATTAAGGAGAAAAGCATATGAGCGCGCTTGATCCAGTCGTTGAGCTGGTGCGTGGACTTTGGACCACGCTTAAGATAATGGTTGAAAAACCTGTGACGTATCAATACCCTGAGCAGAAACGGGAGGTCCGGCCGCGCTTCCGAGGACGTCACGTGTTGAAGCGCTATGACAATGGGCTTGAAAAATGTATTGGATGTTCGCTCTGCGCGGCCGCCTGCCCGGCAGATGCGATTTTTGTGGAAGCTGCCGAGAATACGGATGAACGACGTTTCTCTCCCGGTGAGCGTTATGCTTCCACGTATGAAATTAACATGATCCGCTGTATTTACTGCGGCTATTGCGAGGATGCCTGCCCCACGGAAGCGATTATCTTGGGCGACAACTACGAGCTTTCTTTCTATGACCGCCGTTCTGCAATTTATGACAAAGCAATGTTGCTGGAGCCTGTCGCAACCCCCGAGATGCTCACGCCCCAAAAGGTGGAACCCGGCAAATACAACCGGCGCTCTGTGCCTGATATGAAAGATCCAGCCGATTAGTAGAAAGGTAAACAAGTACATACGTGTGTACCTGCATAATGTAACTATGACTCTTGACCTGATCTTCTTCCTCCTCCTAGCCCTGATTGCCATCGCGACTGCCCTGGGCATGTTGTTAAGTCGCAACGCGGTCTATTCGGCGCTATTCCTGGTCTTGAACTTCGTCACCGTAGCGGTGTTCTACTTGTTACTGGGAGCACCGTTTATTGCGATGGCCCAGGTCACCGTGTATGCGGGCGCGATCATGGTGTTGTTCCTGTTCGTCATCATGTTGCTGGGCGCAGAGAGCCTTCCGAAAGCAGAAGTGTTACCCTGGCAGAGACCCTTGGCGATCGTCCTGGCGGTTCTCCTGGCTGGAGAAGCGGCATTTCTACTGGTCACACGCGCACGTCCCAGCGGAGATATCACCTCCCCCGCTGCGGCAGTGAACACCGTTACTAATCTTCGTGAGCTGGGCCAAACACTGTTCAGCCAATATCTTCTGCCTTTCGAAGTGACATCCGTTCTGCTATTGGTTGCGATGGTGGGCGCAATTGTGCTGGTCAGGAAAGAGAAGAGGGTTCCCTAAACATGGTTCCCATTAATTATTACATTATCCTTTCGGCCATCCTGTTCAGCCTGGGTGTCGTCGGTGTCCTTGTTCGCCGCAATGCCCTTATTATCTTCATGTCCATCGAATTGATGTTGAATGGAGCCAACCTGGCGATTGTCGCCTTCAGCAGTGTTCTACAGAGTTTTAGCGGACAGATCTTTGTTTTCTTCGTCATTGCTGTCGCTGCCGCGGAAGTCGCGGTGGGACTGGCGCTGATCGTGGAAATCTTCAAATCCAAGCGCAGTATTGACGTGGATCAGATGAGCAGTTTGAAGGGATAAGTATGTTCCTGGCTGAACCAACTCCTTCTGGATTTTTCTTCCTGGCACCGTGGCTGGTCTTTGCGCCTCTGGTGGGCCTTTTGATCAATCTCATCTTTGGCCGAAGATTTAATGAAACGGTCATTGGAACAATAGCCAGTCTCGCCTCCGGTGCCGCCTTTGTTGTTTCTATGTTGTTGGCTTATTCTGTCTCAGCCAACCACGGAGAGATGGTTCGCTGGCAACTGGCAGAGTGGATCCACATCGGCACGCTACAGTTAGATTGGACGTTCCGGGTCGACTCGCTTTCCACCACGATGATGCTGGTCGTTTCCGGTGTTGGCACACTCATCCATATTTACGCCATCGGTTACATGCATGAAGATGTGCGCTTCAAGCACCAGGAAGAACGCTTCCGCCGCTTCTTCATCTACTTGAATTTGTTCATCGCCATGATGATGATCCTGGTCTCGGGCGATTCCTACCTAATGCTTTTCGTCGGATGGGAAGGGGTGGGCTTATGTTCATTCCTGCTCATTGGTTTCTGGTTTGAACTTGACACGCTGGCACGGCCGTCCTGGGCGAATTCCAATGCTGCGAAAAAAGCCTTTGTGGTCAACCGGATCGGTGACTTTGGCTTTCTGATCGCGGCCTTTATCATGTTCTGGAATTTCCGCTCCTTACAATTTGACCAGGTTTTTGCCGCCGCGGCAGGTGTTGCGCCGGGCGTTATTCTGGCGATTACACTTTTCATGCTGGTGGGGGTAGCTGGCAAATCGGCACAGATTCCGTTGTACGTCTGGTTACCGGACGCGATGGCAGGCCCGACGCCGGTATCTGCACTCATCCATGCCGCGACGATGGTGACCGCTGGCGTTTAT
>DATFQC010000325.1:0-5003 GCA_035264425.1 Anaerolineales bacterium | reverse complement strand
TCGTACGAAACCCTTCCTCTGTTTCATAGGGAACTTCCGGAGCGATCAACGGCTCCCTGGAGTAGGCAATCAATTTTCTTGGGTTTTCCAAATCCTGCAACATCACACCCGCCGTGTATCGTTTGGGCCACCTATCTTCCCAGCCGTTCTTACCACGGTTAGGATCTATATCCACCGCATGGAATAGCGAAAGCCAGCCCCAGGGTGTTCTGATGGGTGGATTTCCCGCGCCAAGTCTTTCATTAGCGTAGGGAATATCTTCTACGCACAGGAGCGGCTCTGATTTGCCCCAGTAAACCAGATCGGGCGACTCGCTGATCCAGATGTCGTACAGGCGCTGGCTGCGACTGTCGATCGGGAACGGTCTTTCGAGGCGGATATAAAGATCATTGATCCGTTCGGGGAAAAGAACCATGTCGCGGTTATCTGGGACTGCGCTGCTGAGTATTTCCACATTTTCAAAATCGTCAGTAACGGCAATTGTCCCGCGGTATCCATGTTTCGTATACATGGCATACGTAATGTAAATACGTCCCTCCAAAACGGTAACGCGTGGGTCATAACTCCCCAACACATCCTCTCCGCCTTGAAACTCAAGGATCGGCTTGGGGTGGACGCGCCAGTTGCTGATTCCGTCGTCGCTGTATGCCACGCCGATCTGAAAACCAACTGCCTTTTGTTCCTCCTCATTCCAGTTGTAATCATTACGGAAGACCATCACATACTGTCCTTCATATTTAACTACACCCGCGTTATAAGCTATCACGGAGGGGTAAGGCACATTTTTGGCTGTAAAAATTGGATTTTGGGGATGACGCTGAATGATCGAACTGGAATGAAGTGGACCGATGATATCTTCTGGCTTAACCTGTTTGATTTTCTCCATAAAAAGGTATCCTACTCTTTAAGATATGTGTCAGAATCCCAATGAGCATGGATGTGAGCATTATCATATTTTGTTGTGACATCCTCTATTGTATCAAATCCCATAATCACTGTATGCTTTTCTCAAGGAGCAGCCATGACTGAACACAAAATTCTCTACCTGTCACGTGCCGACGTTGAAACTGTGAATGTCTCGATGAAGGAAATTATTGAGCTGCTTGAAAAAGCGTTCCTTGAAAAGGGGAACGGTAATGTTGAAATGCCGCCCAAGCCCGGCATCCACACCATGTCGGATGCGTTCATCCACGCGATGCCTGCCTACATTCCATCCATGCGCTCAGCGGGTATCAAATGGGTGAGTGGTTACCCTGAAAATTTCAAGCGCGGTCTGCCCTACATCAGCGGTTTGATGATCCTGAATGATGTCGAAACCGGCATTCCTTATGCGGTCATGGATTGCTCATGGATTACCGCCATGCGGACCGGAGCTGCCTCCGCTCTCTCTGCGAAATATATGGCCCGACCGGACTCTGAAACTGCTGGCATTCTTGCCTGTGGTGTGCAGGGACGCGCGAATCTGGAAGCCCTGGCTTGCCTTTTCCCTATTAAACGGGTCTACGCCTATGATGTTCTCCCCGAAGTGCAGGAAACGTTTGTCGCTCAGATGAGTCAGCGCTTCGAATTTGAGATAATCGGTGTCAAAAAGCCGAAACAAGCTATAGTCAATTCAGATTTGGTTGTTACTTCCGGACCTATCTTGAAACATCCTACGCCAACGATTGAAAAGGATTGGCTGCGCCCGGGCGCGTATGGCTCCGCTGTGGATTTCGATTCGTACTGGACCGCGGAGGCGCTTGCTCAAATGGATCGAATCAGCACTGACGATCACGCCCAATTCCAGTATTACAAATCGGTCGGATATTTCCAGCAGACACCGGATCCATACGCAGATTTAGGGGAACTGGTTGCTGGGCTTAAACCCGGGCGTACGGATGAAAAAGAACGCACGCTGGCCATCAACCTTGGCCTGGCACTGGACGATATGGCTGTTGCCCCAACAATTTATCAGTGTGCGAAGGAAAGAGGGCTGGGGGTCTGGCTGACGTTTTGAATCTGGTTAACGTGCATTCAAGAACAGCGCCTCACATGGGCGCTGTTCTGTTTTTATACTTAGTATTTTTCAATTCCTGCCAGGGTCAATCTTTTGAAAATTTCATTCATCTCTTCGGGAGGATAAATCATCTTATTCTCAAGCCACCACTGCAGCAGTGTGAGAAAACTGCCACCGATAAAGTTTGCAAGTATGGGAATAGGGACATTGAATTCCTTTCTACTTTCCTGAAGACCCTTTTCAATTCTTTTGGTTAACGATTTTTGCAAATGCTTGATGAGCAAATCGATGCCAGGTCCCCAGAGGAGAGATTTATACAGTTCGTATTCTTCTCCCACATGGTGAAATAATCCCAGACTTGGGAAAAATGGCATTTCTTTCTGATCAGGAATGCGATGACTCAAGAGCTCGATTACCCGGTCCAATTCTCCTACAAACAGATCATCTTTGTCGCGATAGTGGGCATAAAATGTGGATCTTCCGACATTGGCGCGCTCAATAATGTCACTGACCGTGATCCCGTTATAGTCTTTTTCCTTGATCAGTTCGACCAATGCTGCACTCAATAAATGGCGTGTTCGCTGGCTGCGGCGATCCTGTTTATCGCTCATTGAATACCTCTCCGCTTCTGGACACTTTGGTCGTTTTATCCGTTAATGGACATTCTACCCGCTCTGATGATTGATTTTACTGAGCGGTAAACATAGAATAATGCCATCAAGGAGATTAATGATGACACACCATTCTCATTCATTTGAACAACCCGCCCAAACCGAAGGCATGTTAATTCGCTGGGCGCCGTATTATGATCTTGCCGTAACCCTTACCACGCTTGGGCATGCACGACGCCTGCGCCGACTGACCGTGGAGTACGCATTGATCCAACCAGATGATAGCGTCCTGGATGTGGGTTGTGGCACCGGTGAAGTGATTCTACTGGCAAAGAGTCGCGCAAAAGCTGGTAAAGCCTACGGCATTGATCCTGCACCCGAGATGATTGCAGCCGCTCGAAAAAAAGCAGCGCGCAAAAAGCTTGATATTGATTTCCGCGTGGGAGTGATCGAATCGCTTCCGTTTCCCGATGCGAGCCTAGACGTGGTCACATCGAGCTTAATGATGCACCATCTGCCCGAGGAGCTGAAAGTACGTGGTCTGGCTGAGGTCTACCGTGTCCTCAAACCGGGCGGACGCCTGTTGATTGCAGACTTCATGCGTCCAACTGGATCTTTGCTCAACCATCTATTTATTGCTTTTACGAGGCATCAGGGCTTGAAGTCAGGAATAGAGGATTTACAGAAGTTATTAAAGGCCGCCGGCTTCGATCAGATGACACAACTCGATGGCAATGTTTTGATCATCAGATTTGTGCGGGCTGTAAAATAAGCTTCCACTTTCAACCATGGGTTCTTCAAGGACTTCCTGATTGTTGGAAGCTACTGGCTAATACTGATAAAACCCTCTTCCACTCTTTCTGCCCAAATATCCCGCATCCACCATCTTTCTGAGCAAAGGAGCAGGGCGATATTTATCCTCGCCCAGGTCACGCTGCAAAACTTCCATGATGAATAGCACAACATCCAGACCGATCAAGTCTGCCAGCGTGAGCGGGCCCATCGGGTGATTCATTCCCAGTTTCATTACTGCGTCGATGGCTTCGGGTGTGCCGACATTTTCCTGCACGGCAAAGATCGCTTCGTTGATCATCGGGCACAAAATGCGATTGGAGATAAAACCTGGCGAGTCATTGGCAGACCAGGGTTCCTTGCCCATGACTTTACAAAGCTCCAGTGTCACGGCAAGAGTCTCCTCGCTGGTGGCGAGACCTTTGATTACTTCGACTAACTTCATTAGAGGCACGGGATTCATGAAATGCATGCCGATGATTTTATCGGGTCGTTTCGTGGCCGCCGCGATTTTGGTGATCGAGATCGAAGAGGTATTGCTGGCCAAAATAACATCTTTGCCCGCGCCCGCATCCATATCTTTGAAAATCTTGAATTTGAGCTCAGGATTCTCCGTCGCGGCTTCGATCACGAAGTCGGCTGTGGGGAGGCTATCGTAGGAGGAAACAAAACTGATTTTATCTGCGCCAGCTTTTTGCTCCGTGCTGAGCGTACCCTTTTCCAGTAACTTCGATGTAGACCTGGAAATCGCAGTTTTGGCTTTTTCCAGTGCGGTGGGTTGAACATCCATGCATGTGACTTGATAACCTGATGTCGCTGCGACTTGTGCGATGCCGTTACCCATAGTCCCCGCGCCGATAACGAAAATGTGTTTGATCGTCATGTAGTTTCCTTTTACCCATATGTCATTGTGAACGAAGCGACTGCGCAGCATCCTGAATGGAAGTCATCTCAACTTGCTACCAAATATGAGATTGCCACGTCGTGCTCCTCGCAATGACATTATCCCTGTTGATCTCTCCAGATTTTATAGTTATTCTTTATTTGCTCGATGTGTCCCGGGATGTGCTCAGAATAAATATGTAGCCATTTCTCAAACGTATAGGGCTCATCATATTCAGGATGCTTTACTGAATGCTCAAACACTTCATCTGGTTGTTTCTTGAGCAACTGATAGGTGGTCTTACGAACGAGCCTCACAATTTCCAGTGCATCTTCATAGCTATGATCGTGATAATCCAACTCATCGGCCCAGAGCGCCTGATCGTATCCCATCAGTGCACCGCCCGGTTCGACAATCAATTTGCGGGCGCGTAAGGCCCCATTAGACTCAGAATCCGCCAGATGGACAAGTACCTCATGGACGCTCCATTCATGCGGTTCGGGTTTGAACTTCCACATTTCCTGCGGGATATTTTTGAGCGTTCGCATGAGTAATTGATAGCCGTTGCCATAGAGCTCGATCATCTCATTACGTTCTTGCTTGTTCATTTTGAAAACCTCAATGGTCGACCAATTTCGTGCAAAGCGAGACCACCAGTTAGCAGAGAGCTTCTTGTTGCATGATGGTCTCGATACACGCTTTTAGTGCACTCGACCACCGG
>DATFQC010000324.1:0-7027 GCA_035264425.1 Anaerolineales bacterium | reverse complement strand
ACGGCGAGTAGATTTCGGCTTGAGTGGGACTGTTACGCTGGACGAAGTACTTTCTTGACCTGTGAGTTCATTTTGAATTGACAGATCAGGTTCTTCAATCAGAGCTGCCTTTTCCTCAAGCAAATCCAATGCATCCAACGTTGGTGGCATCTGTTGAGCAGCGGTCAATTCGCTATTCTTTTGAGCTGTCGAATGAGTTTCATCAGCCGGCCCAACGATTTTCACTGATGCCGGTTGCATACTCAGGGCATGCATTTCTTCAAGGATCGACTCAAAGTCGAGGCCGAGAAACTCTGCATAGTTGCGCAAATAACCACGCGCTTGCACAGGCGATGGCAGCACAGACAGATCATCTGCTTCCAATGCCTGCAGATAGGGAACGCGAATCCGCGTGCCTTCAAAAACTTTCTCGAGTGTGAGGCGTTGTTCCTCACGTTCTATTTTGAGTCGTTGGCCGATGGTTTGTGTCATTCGAAACGAAACATCACCAGCACCCCCATCGAATGGGAATAGACTGGTGATGTCATGGACCGATGGAAAACTAGGCTTCTGCTTCTTCAACCGCGACAGCGGTTTCTTCTGTTTGCGCTTGCTGGGGTTGGACAGACACTTCAGCCGGTGCTGATGCACCCTCTTCCAGAGCTTCGCCTTCTCGGTGGACGATGACTTTGATTTCGGGAACGAGGTCCATCGTAAGGCGGACATGAGCTGCGAACTCGCCAAGATTGCGGATTGGCTGCATATCAATCTGCTGCTTCTTGACCTCGAAACGAGTCTTTTCCTGAATAGCAGCTGCTACATCCTGGGTGGTAATGGAACCGTAAAGCTTACCCGTTTCACCTGCCTTGGCAGCAAAAACCAAGCTAAGACCCTTGATTTGGTTGGCAAGATCCTTGAGCTCGGAATTCTGTTCCGTGCGACGGACTTCAGCCTGCGAACGGATCTTTTCGGTCTGTTTCAGAGCGCCAGGAGTGGCTAGAACCGCCATTTTCTGAGGGAGCAGGAAATTGCGCCCATAGCCATCGGCAACCTTTTTAACATCGCCGGCGCGGCCTAATTTGTAAACGTCCTTAATGAGTAATACTTTCATAGTCAAGCCCTTTCATGACTTTGGTGAGAATTTTTGCTCAAGCGAAGGGTACTACGCTCGGCGGCAAATTTTACCACACTATCCTCCCGCCTCAATCCATTCCGTTGGGAGGGATTATGGCTTAAGGAGGAGGGGAAGACTCCAATAAATCCATATACGCACCCTCAAGCAGGTCGTTTCTTTCTACGCCAAGAGCTGCCATCAATCCTTCAGCAATTAACTGCCCCTCCGCGTCGCTCTGCCCTTCTCGCATAACAACTTCCAATTCCATGAACTGACCCAAACCTTCCACGTCATCCAAATGCACGCGCGTTTGATCGACAATATAAAGATAACGCGTCTTCCTGACAACCCCACGAATCCCATAGGCAAGTTCCAAAACTTGTTTGAGATTTCCTGGGTCAGAATTCAGCGAGAGATGATAGTCTGAACGCTTTGGACCCTCCTGATCTGGGCGATTGTAATAGATAAGCTGCCCTTTATCCTCTGCGAGAGCACGTAACTTCAATCGCCCATGGGATGTATTAAAAAATGTATCCACCTGCGGAATCACTTCTACAGGTGTATTGCTTAGTTTCTCCGCGCGGCGGCGGATCTCGTCAAAGTCGCGTACGTGAGCCTTAATTTCTATATTTGAGGGCATAGGAATATTCGTGTTGAGTAAGTCTAGTGTGGAAATGTTTTCACTGGCCAAGCCGCAAATCTCATTACACTCTGTCCGGCCTGCTGTGCCAATTGCTCAAAGACTTGGCTGGTGACTCTATCAAGAGGCAAATATTGAATAAGGAATAACTCGCCAAAGGAAGTGATTGAAACTGTGGAGGAAGAAATATACTTAATCTCACCAAACTCGTCGTGATGATATAAGAAATGATCTATACTGGCTTCTCGATCCTGCTCAACAGACGAAACCATCTTCCAATAGCGCTCAAAGAGCGGGTATTCATTCCGATTCCGAAATACTTTCATCAGGTACTTAAAATAAGGCTGGGCACGATAACGCAGGCTGTTTTCACGAAAGGAACGCATTGAATTCAATGCATACTGGTCCCAATTGTCTGTCACGTACTTTCGCGCCACTAAATCCTTTCCAAAATTGAATCGGGCTGTATTATAGCCGCCCGGGATTTGACCAGCCTGTTCAACATACTCAGAGGGCAACTTAAAGAACGACAGAATAACATGGTTCGCTGCGATCACATCCCCATAAACGTCACAGAGAAAAGCAGGCAGGCGCACCAGGCCCGTCAATTCAATCATTTTTTCGAGTGCTCTTCTGACATTGAACACATCGGTTGACATCCCCGCGGAGGGCTGTCGGACGATCTGCTTTTGATCCAGGCCACTGGCGGCAAGTAAAAACTCACGACGCTCCAAAGTAGTTAGTTGAAGCGCATTTGCAAAGGAGAAAAGTAATTCGGGTTCAAAATGTTTCTTAACACCACGTTCAATCTGACTGACCACCGCTTCATCCACCTCGGCGTATTCGGCGAACTCGAATTGCGTCCAATCCAAACCCTGGCGAAGGGTTGCTAGTAATTGACCAAATTCTTTGCGGTTCATGGATTTACTCTGCAGGTTGACTCAAAAAAATCTTAGAGTCAATTGTAAAGCAGATTGCTGGACTTCACATTAGGGTAGGGTAATAATACTTTCAGACCTCACCCACAAGGGCAGGGAATTGATACCGGACTTTTAACCGGGTCGATCAGGGCGGATCCCCAGTAGGGGGACTACAGCTAGCAAAGAGACTCCAACATACGTTGGAGTCTCTTTGCTTTTCCAGATTAATTAGGGAAGTTCAGAAACCCCAACATTCGCCACATGCCTCTCATCATTGCATGTCCGAAGTCTGGTTTCAAGAACTGATTTGGGCAAGACCCTGGAATGACCGAAATGCTATTGGCATTGCACATCTCAACCGCTGATTGAGAAACGCTGGTCATGCCTGCTGCAAGACCAGGCTTGGTACCCATCATGCAATGCATCCAAACATACTTG
Organism: Anaerolineales bacterium; assembly: GCA_035264425.1. Taxonomy (GTDB): domain Bacteria; phylum Chloroflexota; class Anaerolineae; order Anaerolineales; family Villigracilaceae; genus Defluviilinea. Next base: position 3,936 of record DATFQC010000324.1, on the reverse strand, counting down.
ATAGCAAGATCTACACACTGCTGGATAACCTGTTCTGTTACTTTGGGGCTGGCAAGAATGAATACTGCATCCACTTTCTCGGGAATAGATTTTAGGTCAGCGTAACAGGTCGCGCCCTCATACATGGAAATACGCGGGTTCACTGCGTAAACCTGATACCCATTCTCTTTGAACTTTTTGTAGGCCAGGTTACAGCCTGTATCGCGCTGATCAGATACACCAACAACCGCGATTTTCTTCTGGGAGAGAAAATCCTGTACGAGATTATCGAGTTTTTCCATAAGAATTCTCCTTTAATGAAAAAATCGGAGCCATGACTCCGATTGGGTCCGCTGAAAATAGAACTGAATAAGCACCTGATTCATTTGTGAAAATTATACCAAACAATCCTTCCATTCAATCTTTTTCTCCTGCAATGATTATTTCATCAAACCTTCATGTGGATTACTCTTTTGTAAGAGTAGCCAGAATTAACTTAAATGCAAGCAGAATTCAGGTCGCAGGTATTGTGTCTATGAAAATCATACGTAAAATCAATATATAAGGAGCTCTTCAATATGTCAACAATTTCTTCAAAACCAACAAAAACATTCAAGCCCATTGACCTTATTTCTGTTTTCGTTTTTCTCGCTCTGATCTTCACCCTCTTGTTGATACCTTTCACAGGTAACATCTATACTTCTCTGAGCAGCGCTCTAGACAATGTAGACAGCACACATGCAAATGTCTCCAGCACAATAAACTACTCTTTCTCGGCGGATCAACAATACTGGACCGCAAATTGTAGTCATGGCTGGTCATCAAATTCAACCTGTGATGATATTGTGACGAGATCCCAATCCTGTTCAATTAACGCCGAATCAGCGTATTGCTCAGAATATAATAACTATTTGAAACAGTTCTCTAACTGACAAGATATTCACTAAAAACGTCATAAAAATCTCCAAGTTCTTCTGAGCCTGGAGATTTTTCTTATTCGGAATTGTGAAAACCTCAACTTAACATTTGTACAACAAGTCAGACTTTCACGCCACGAATCCTGACACGCTTGGTATAATTCTGACCCTATGAAATATCACATCTGGACTGAAGGATGTCAAATGAACGTCGCCGATTCTCAACGGGTCGGCTCTTCACTCGAACACCTCGGATACTCATTTACCGAAAAAATTGAAGAAGCAGACGTTATCGTTTTAAACACTTGTGTTGTGCGCCAATCTGCAGAGGACAAGGCAATTGGACGTCTGTCCTCTTTGCTCCCGTTAAAACGACAGAATCCAAACCTTGTCATTAATCTGATGGGCTGTCTAGTCGGCGTGCGCGGGGCAGAGAAACTGCGCGCAAGACTCCCCTATGTGGATGTATTCTCACCTCCCTCCGACCCGGGCCCCCTTGTTTCCTATCTTAGTCAGGGCGAAATTCGTTCACTTGAAGATTCTGAAACCACGCGTCGCTTTCTGATGATGGATGATGAGCTCATCCTGCCCCAACACGAACGCGGTCAACTGGTCAGCGCCCATGTGCCCGTAGTATATGGCTGTTCACATGCCTGCACGTTCTGCATTATTCCCTTCCGACGTGGGGTCGAACGTAGTCGTCCTGTGGGTGATATTGTCGCCGAAATTCGCTCGCTCGCTGCGCAAGGCGTCAAGGAAGTCACCCTCCTCGGTCAGATCGTTGACCGTTATGGCAAGGATATTTCTGATGGGCCGAATCTGGCAGGCTTACTGCGTGTCGTCCACGAAGTAGAGGGGATCGAGCGCATTCGTTTCCTTACATCGCATCCGAATTATTTTGGTGATGATCTTATGGATGCAATTGCAGAACTTCCCAAAGTCATGCCGCACATCGAAGTGCCAATTCAAGCCGGCGATGATGAAGTGCTGCTCAACATGAAACGCGGCTATTCTCAAAGGGAATATCGCGATCTGGTCCAGAAAATTAGAGACAGAATCCCGGATTGCTCCATCGCCACAGATATTATCGTTGGATTTCCCGGCGAGACCGAAGAACAATTCATGGAAACCTATCGCGTTCTGGCGGACCTCAAGCTGGATGTCGCGCATCTGGCGCGCTATTCCTCCCGCGAAGGGACTGTTGCCACCCGTCGCATGGACGATAATGTGACGGAGGAAGAAAAAATGCGCCGCTTCCGTATATTGGAAGAGTTGCAGGAAGCTATTGTTGCAGAGATCAACAAAAAATATCTCGGTCAAACTGTAGAAGTGTTGTTTGAAGACAAAGTGAAAAACCGTTGGAAGGGACGAACTCCCACAAATAAACTTGTCTTCCTTGAATCGGAGGAAGATCTGAAAGGGAAGATCCTTCCTGTGACTGTCACGTGGACCGGGCCATGGTCCATGCAGGCAAACCTCGCCGGGGTACGCTCGCAAACTCAACCTGAATTAATTTCACTGTAAATTGGGCGACCCAATGGGTCGCCTTTTTGATTGAGGGAAAAAACATGAAGAAAAAACGAATACGTCCATTAGCTATTTGTGTATTTCGCCATAATGATCGTATCCTCGTCGCGGAAGGATACGACTCCGTCAAGGATGAATATTTTTATCGCCCCCTTGGAGGGGGAATTGAATTTGGTGAGCCAAGTGTCGAAACTATTTGCCGTGAGTTAATGGAAGAAATCAATGTGGAAGTGGACCGGGAAAGCTTGAAATATCTTGGTATGGTGGAGAATATTTTCCATTTCAACGGGACACCAGGCCACGAGATTGTACTGATTTACGATGGGACTTTGAAAGAGTCTGGACTATATGATCAGGCAGTGATTACAGGTCAGGAAGTGGACGGCGAGGAAATCCACGCGATGTGGAAGAACATCACTGACTTTGGCAAGGGTAAGTCCATTCTTTATCCAACAGATCTGGTAGAAATGCTTGGTACCCAGGCCTCACACGATACCTGAGAAAGGAATGATCCGTCCCTCGGAGGGTTATAACCTTCCCATCAATCCTATAATATCAAGCTTACAATGAACAGAAGATCTTTCCTTATTTTGAGCCGTGCTTTCTTTTTCATGGGCGTAGTTATTGGTTTTGCGCGGTCTGTGGTTGCCATTTGGGACAATCTCGAAGCTACGGATTATTATTTCACAGGCGGAACCCGTGCTCCGTTCAAGGGCCTGCTGTGCCCTTTGGTGATGGCGCCCAATGAAAAAGGGATTGTTACCGCTGTTTTTAACAACGCCACCGATGATGAAGATAATTTTCTTTATAGAACCGAAGTCAGTGGAAAGGCGTTTTCTAAACGTAAAATTGAAGGACAAATTGTGGTTCCTCCCCATCAGGCAAAAACTTTTCGGTTTACCGTAGATGCCAATGATGTGGATCTTATGTTTTTTATCCTGGTGAAAATCACTATCCTGCCAAATTCAATCCATCCTTCTCAGGAGGCCACTTGCGGCATGCTGGTGGCTAATATCCTGAGACTCACTGGTTCGCAGGTATCTTTAACTACCCTTATTCTTAGCATTTTAGGAGTTGGCATTGGCTTATTACTGTGGGAAAGGGCCAACCCTAAAGTGAATCGAGACCATCCACGGATCGTGCAATTCCTGGGATTAGTTGTACTCTTAACATTGCTCGCGACATACATGGGCTGGTGGGCAGTTGCAACCCCGCTGGCTGTGATCATCATTTTGCTTATGATAATATCCTTGCGTTTTGCATTTGCCTGAACAGTAGCTGTACCTATTTTGGAGTAGTATCAGACATATTCAGAATTATCCCGCGTAATATGTTATCAATCTCGGATCAGCGATCCCAGGCAAGGTACAAGCCGGGAAGCAGCACGAGTAATTTGGTTAGGGGAACGCCTTCTTTATCCAATATCCGTTTGTAATGCTAAAATAGGTTGCTCACTTTCATCGAGAACAGACCATGGCCACTCAAGCTTCCAAATCCAGACTCTTGCTTATTA
>DATFQC010000323.1:0-2179 GCA_035264425.1 Anaerolineales bacterium | reverse complement strand
GGGATTGCCTCCTACGTATTGGTTAATCTGGACCGGCACGCTCATCAACCGCCTCGGCGGATTCGTCATCCCCTTTCTTACGCTCTATCTCACCACTCAACGCAGGATTCCTGTCAGCCAGGCGGCGTTGATGGTTTCCCTCTTTGGTGCAGGCTCATTTCTTGCACAGTTGAGCGGCGGCGAGCTCACGGACCGCCTCGGCCGCCGTCCGGTGATGCTGATGAGTTTTTTCATCACACCTGTCTTTATGATTGCGCTGGGACTGGCGCGTGACCTCTTCCTTATTTCTCTATCGACTTTCATTGTGGGTTTCTTTACAGATCTTTATCGACCGGCGGTCGGCGCAGCGATTGCAGACCTGGTCCCGGCTGAAGCGCGGACGCGCGCCTATGGCTACAACTACTGGGCGATCAATCTGGGCGCGGCGATTGCCCCGGTCCTGGCCGGGCTGATGGCTGGGTACAGTTACCTGATCCTTTTCGTCGCGGATGCCATGACGACTGCGATCTTTGGCTTCATTGTCCTATTCGGGATTCGCGAGACTCGGCCCGTTGAAGCACAGCATGCCTCCCACGCACCCCTCTCTCAACGGATATCTCAACTTAAAGGTGCCCCGATCCTGTTGATCTTTTCGTTCCTGACGCTATTTCTCGGAATGGTCTACACACAGGGCTATATTGGCTTGCCACTGGATATGCAATCTCATGGTCTTGGCCCGGGTCAATATGGGACCGCCATTGCGGTGAATGGTTTTTTAGTGATTTTGATGACCATCCCGGTCAGCAATATGGCTGCAAAATGGCCGCGCTTTGAAACAGTCGCTGTTGCTGCCTTTCTACTAGGGTTGGGATTTGGCTCTACGGCACTTGCCACCAGTTTTCCCTTATTTGTTGTGAGTGTTGCCATCTGGACACTGGGCGAGATCGCCTCCACCTCTGTTGCTCCAACGATCATCGCCGATTTGTCTCCCATTGAATCACGGGGTTTGTATCAAGGAATCTTCGGCGCTGCCTGGGGAATGGCCTATTTCTTGGGCCCGCTGGCTGGTGGGTGGATATACGAAAATCTGGGGAGTAAAGTCCTCTGGCTTGGGTGTCTGATCATCGGTGTTGTGCTTGCATTTTGTTATTATGGGTTGAGCGCACCAGCCAGGCGCCACATGACAGAATCCAATCATCTATCAACAGATTGAGCCTCAATTCTCAGAAAGGTATAATCTCAGCATGTCCAATGATGAGCCCCTTCCTGTTGAATTCGATGAGTTGCTCGCAGCTGAATTTGATTACATCGCGCAAACGGCGGCGCAGGCCACCGAAGACCGAGCCCGCGTCTCCTCTTTTTATTTAATTGCGGTCGGGTCGCTCATTGCAGCGATGTTTGGCACGCAGTTCCTCGGCATGACATCTCTTCCAGCGGCTATTAATCTGATGTTCAGCGGACTCTTTCTTCTATTGACATTACTGGGAACCTCCACCATTATGCAATTGGCGCGTCTGCGGGCGGCCTGGTACGAATCCATGCTGGCGATGAACCAGCTTAAGGATTACATGATCGGGGAGAATCAACCTCTCGCCAAAGCCTTTCGCTGGCAGAGCAGTACTCTGCCTCCCAAATACAGGACCAGCAGCGTGTCCTATTATCAAGCCATGGAAGTCGCATTGATCAGTGGGTTGATGCTCGGTGCATCCATGTTCTTTTTGGTGCATGCTTTTTTCCTGGTTGGGATAGCGCATTGGATCGCGTTCACTCTAGCCGGTATTTTGACAATGTACTTCCAACTCAGCACGTACAGGCGGATCTTAAAATAATATGCCACGTAATTACCAAAATGAATCACCCGTTGCGTTCCAGCGACTCCCTGAATATCAGCGCGACGATGAATGGATCCGGGCGTTCCTGCGCGAAGCAAGAGTAGGACATATCGCCTCTACGCAGAACGGCCAGCCGTTCCTGAACCCGAGCACCTTCTGGTTCGATGAAGCGACTCACCAGATCGTCTGCGGGGCGGATACGCTCAAATATCGAGAGCAATCCCAAGGTCTGCTTTGAAACAAGCGAGTTGGGGAAACTTTTTCCCAGTAATGTTGCCCTGGAATTTTCCCTCCAGTTCCGTAGCGTGACCGTCTTCGGTACGGCGCGCTTAATTAATGATCCTGAAGAAGCGCGCAGGGTCATGTAT
>DATFQC010000322.1:0-6177 GCA_035264425.1 Anaerolineales bacterium | reverse complement strand
GCGGGGCGCCTGTCAGTCTGTTGCTGAATAACCTGCTGGTCTTCACGCTCAGATTGCACCTGCCGCTGGGCTTCACCGATGGCAGTACACTGCTCTACTGGTGGAGCAAACAATTAGGAGGAGACTCATGAAAGCCATCCTATACACAAAATACGGACCCCCGGAAGTTCTTCAACTAAAAGAAGTAGATCAACCCGTTCCCAGGGCTAATGAAGTACTGATAAAAGTACTGGCGACAACCGTAACCGTAGCAGACTTTCGCAGCCGAAGTTTCACGGTTCCTGCGGTCTTTTGGCTTCCTGCTCGAATCACACTTGGTCTTACCAAACCCAAAAAACAGATCCTGGGCGTGGAGTTAGCCGGGGAAATTGAAGGAGTCGGCAAGGATGTAAAGCGGTTCAAGAAAGGTGACCAGGTGTTTGCCGCCACCCTGATCAGTTATGGTGCTTATGCCGAGTACAAGTGTCTGCCTGAAGATGCGGCAATCGCCATGAAACCTTCCAACCTGACTTATGAGGAAGCTGCGGCCCTGCCGATTGGGGCGCGTACAGCCTTACACTTTCTTAGAAAAGCAAACCTCCAGCCTGGCCAAAAAGTACTGGTTTATGGGGCTTCAGGAAGTGTAGGCACCTATGCTGTCCAACTAGCCAGGTATTTTGGAGCCGAAGTTACAGGGGTATGCAGCACCAGGAATGTAGAGTTGGTAAGATCTCTGGGAGCCGATCAGGTCATTGATTACACGGCAGAAGATTTTTCGACGAAAGGCGAGACCTATGATGTTATTTTTGAAGCCGTGGACAAGAGTTCATTTTCAGCCTGTATGAGAGCCCTCAAGAAGGAAGGCATTTATTTAAATGTCACCGTGCCGCTACCAACCATCCAAATGTTGTGGACGAAAATGACAAGTAGCAAGAAGTTATTTCTTGGGGAAAACCCACCCGAAAAGGCCGAAGATCTAATTTTCATTAAAGAGCTGGTTGAGGCCGGCAAGCTGAAACCGGTCATTGACCGGAGCTATCCGCTGGAACAAATTGTCGAGGCTAACAGATATGTGGACAAAGGGCACAAAAAAGGAAATGTAGTTATCACTGTCAGACACAATAAAACCTAGCAGAGCCCCGTGGCGCTCGTCCACGACATGGCGACGCCGTACGTTGTGCAGTGGACCCCCAGGCCCACAACAGAGCTAACGTCGCAGCAGTATTGCGCAATCGTTGACGGTTGGAGCACATCTGATGAGAAAATGGTTACAAGGAGAATAATTATTGGAAAGCAGTTTAACAAGACTAAACGATGATCAAATCACAGCTATACTTGAGCGGTGTTTTGGCTTTTCTGCTCATGCCTTGGGTGTCAAACCACTCAAGGGAGGTACTTTCAACGAGACCTATCTTATTGACCTCTCTGAGAGAGAAAGAGTAGTTCTCAAGATTGCACCACCCCAAGCTCCTGACACGTATTGGGACGACGTGGCGCTGATGCGTCGAGAGCATACTGTTCTGCCCTTTTTTGCATGCATTGCCCCATTAACACCAAAAACTATCTTTGCTGATTTCACCCACCAGGTTGTTGAGCGGGATTATATCCTTCAGACCTTTTTAGATGGAGAACAATGGAGTGACACTGAGGATGAATTGACACAGGCAGAGAATGTTGACTTGTGGGGACAATGCGGAGAAATTGTCAAACAGATCCATGAAACAACTGGGGAACAGTTTGGATATCCGTACCCTGGCAGATCATTCTCAAACTGGCATGAGGTAGTACTGGATCGCTTTTCGAGGATCGCCCGGAGCCTAAAAGACTTTCAGATCGAAATCTCATACTTTTCCACCATCTCCAATATGGTGAGTTCGGCACGATCAGCGTTCGACGATATTCATACACCTCGTTTATTGCATGGGGATCTATGGACGTTCAATTTACTTATCACACATAAAAATGGAAGACCACTCATTACCGGTGTGTTGGATACCGAGCGGGCATGGTGGGGCGATCCATTGGTAGATTGGATCATGTTTCTTCTATCGATACGGAGTGAAGAAAGCCAGTGGCAACCGCGCTTAGCAGCCTTCAATCATGGGTATGGAGCGCTTGGAAAAAGTGCAACCGCCCGGTTTCGGCAGGAAGTCTACAAGGCCATGCACATTGGAGCATCAGCAGTATGGGCCGCACACCACGGAAATCGAGAAGATGTAGCACGGGCGCGTCAAGATTTAAGTAGAATAGCCCCTCTATTGCCGAAGTTATTAGATTAAGCAATAAGGATATGCGATCAATAACAAAAGAGAAGGTGACGATTCACGCATTTGTAGCAAGCTTGACGATATAGATTATCTTGATCGGCGTGGCGCCTATGCTGTCATTGCAAATAGTGCCAAAGAGATTGCCGTGCTCGAGACCCAAGAGGGTTACTTTCTACCCGGTGGTGGGATTGATCCGGGGGAAACAGAGAGGGAGGCTTTGAAACGGGAACTCATAGAGGAAATTGGTTATCAAGCCTCAGTGATCGCAGAGCTAGGAGCGGCGGTTGAATATATCAACGCTTCCAAGGTGGAGAAGCATTATCAAATACGAAGTACGTTTTATAACGTACAGCTTGATTCTAAAATTGTAGAAGGGGTCGAAAGGGATCATCGCTTAGTGTGGTTGCCGCAGGGAGATGCCTGCAAGCTACTTACGCGTCAAAGTCAGGTATGGGCAGTCCAGAATATGACAAAGGCGTAAACAAGATGGAAAGCGTCAACGGGAATGAAACTTGTTCTCAGATTTCTATTCCTAATGGTGAGCATTTCGGCATGTAGTAATCAAACGGTCGTCCTCACAACTAAGCAAATGGCAGCCGAAGATTGCAGTTGTGCCAAAAAGCACTTCATACTGCCCCATTGCCTGCTCCAGAGAAGCCGCGATGCCGCGATAACTGTCACGGAATTCTGAAAGGGGTTTTGATTATGTTTAGCCACTTGATCGTTGATCAAGCCCCAAATTCTTTGCGTGTTCCGTCAACGCGTTGTGCTCGGCCGGACTGATAAGTGCTTTTTTCTCAAGCACGTCCAGGGCTCTTTCAAGCTCAGCAAAGCTCATAAATACCCAACCCTGCCGAAGCATCGCTTCCAACGCCAGATACGACGAAGAGGAGGAAGAATTTTCCATTGGATAAAGAATACAGGTTTACTAATGCAAATATGACAAATGTCATCCGAATTCATGAAGAATGTAACTTACAGGATTAGCAAATATCCTTATAATAAATAAGATAGCAGGGGCGGGCTGAACAACCTAATAGATTGCAGATCATCATAACGCATCAATCCCTCATCCAGCACAACAAGCACATCACATCTCATTATCCTGACTCGCCTTTTCTACTCGTCAGATCATGACAATCAATACACCCTCAATATCACATGTCATGTACTAAGCCGCCCATCACTGGGCGGCTTTTTCATTCCGGTCGTTCGTTTGTGAGGGTCGTTCCTCAAACTCGCGGCAGATCGACTGTCCTTACCGTATGGGCGGGATACCCAACCGCGGAGAAGGTCGAGTCGGCGCTCGGCTCGATCACAAGCTTGATGGCGGTCCTGACCTTGTCCTCGATCGTAACATCTGCGAATTCAGGGACACAGCTCACAAAAATACCATCATTCTTGAGATAAGTGGTTGCCAGCACCAGCGCCTTGACAGCCTGGTTAACCGCTCCCGCGCCGATCGCCTGCACTTCTGCGTGGTGATGTTCGCGGACAATCCCTGCAATTGCACCGGCAACAGCCGAAGTACGTGAGGTAGCAGAAACCTTGATCAGATCCATTGTAAGCCTCCTAGCAGCTACATAAATTTGGTCTTTGCGACGTAGTGTTCCATGATCCAAACGTTCCGCCTCTCATCCCGCAAAGTTAGATGATTATGTAATGACATTGTATGAGTCTAGCTTCCCCACTACAATAGATGGAGACATAATTGGTGTAGACATTTGTACTGAGTTCAGGGAAGGCCTATCTTCAAACACAAATATACTGAGGACACTCTGAGGCTCGTGATAATGGCAGGACGCTCAACGGTTTCGTCTTACCATGACTGTTTTATAATAAACATCTCAATGGAAAAACCGATTTTGATGGTTTTCCAAACCTACCTGATGAAGGAGAGTACGATGGCATACACATTGGATTCAAAAGTTGGCGATATTTTGAACGACACTCATGCAGTGGAAGTTTTGGAACGGCATGTTCCGGGTGTCTCCAACAACCCTATGATCGGATTCGCCAAGGGCATGACCCTGAAGTCGCTCCTTGCCATGCCGCAAGCCAAACAGGCGGGGATTACCGAAGAAATGGTATCGAAAGTGCTGGCCGAGATCAACGCTCACAAATAATCAGGCGGCGGGAGAAGCGGGGGCGAGTCATTCTGAACAATGACTCGCCCCTTTGTATTAATTCGGTAAAGTTTCGTCGGCTATGGAGGTACAAATGTTAAGGGTTATACTTTATTTATCCATAGTACTTGACGCGAAAACATGTTTAGAATTTTCAAAAGTATGAAACCATAAAAGTAAAATGATGACATCCAACAATCAGGAAAAACAGCCTGGCCAAAACAAACGATCTCTTATCTCTGGGATTGTAGCTGTTGGCTTGCTGGTGGTCGGCTTAACGATATGGATCCAAAGGGCAAGCCAACGATCCCAAACAAGCCCGTCGTCCCACGCAACCCTTCAGATCAATGTACCAACAACCGACTATCCGACCATTCCTCCCTCGGCTCCGGACTTCACGGTATCCATCCACAGTATAGGCTCATCCGGGATATCCGGCACGGCTACTTTCAAGGATATTGCTGGAACGGTCGCGATCCTGTTACATTTTGACGGCATGCCAGAAGAGGAAGAAAGTGAAGAAAGTGTTATGCCGGCAGAGCTTCGCTACGGTACTTGTACAAACCTGGGTGCTGTTGCCTATCCAATGTCGCCTCCCGATGCGGGGGCATCAGAGACTGACCTTTCCATTAATCTGAAAGAATTCAATACACAAAAACCGATGGCAGTCGTTCTCTATCGCTCGGTCCAGGATCAGACCGTCATCGCTTGCGGAGATGTTCAGTAATTCACCAGATGATCTTCCATTGGGCCAGTTTCCATAGGGATCGACATCTGGAACAGAAAGTAGAATCGGAAGGAGAATAAATGATGAAAACAAACCCAGTCCATGGCCCACTGATCAGGCAGCCGAGCGCTTATCTTCCTCTGACGCTGTCGCTGGCAGCCCTCACTTTAGTCCTGGGTCACGCGGCGGTCTTCGGCATTGTCCATGAAGCCGATGAAGGTGCTGCGGCTCATATCTGGCAAATCCTCATGGCAGTGCAGCTGCCCATTCTGGCTTACTTCATCTTCAGGTGGCTGCCAAGCCGACCTAGAGAGTCATTGCAGGTGCTCGGACTGCTGGCTGCTACCTGGCTCGCTAACTTTGCCGCCGTCTTTTGGCTCACCTAAACTTTGAAGTGGAATAGACACCAAAAGGATAAAGAAGTAGATGACCATAAAGCTGGATACAATCATTACCTGTCCACCATGTGGGTTTGCCAAGCACGAACAGATGTCAGCCGATACCTGAGTCGTTTCGTACCAATGCGCCAGTTGCGGCGCACTCTTACAGCCCATCGCCGGAGTATGTTGCGTCTTTTGTTCATTTGCCGATCAGCATTGCCCTTCGAAACAGAAGGAAGACGCCGGAGAAACCGAGTAGATTCAAGAGCATTATTGCAGCAGTAACGCAACTCCCAACGCGATCAGCCAGACAGACCACAGGAGATAGCTGATGGCGTTGATCGCGCTGGCTGCCTTAAAACCTGTTTCCTCAAAGACACCCACAAATACTCCCAGCGCGGGGAGTATTCCCAACCAACCGAATAAGGGACTTGCTCGATCAACACAACCGCAAGGTATGGCAGGCAGAGGGTTAGCACATATGATTAGAGGTAGGACGGGAGGCTATTCAAGTCATCGCATGAGAAGAGACATAATCTTCATGAGGAATGGGATGTTCCACCAAAAAATTCAAGGCATAATTCAATTGTTTCGACCCGAGCTTCCGTTCGCTGCGGGGGTTTGTGTTTTGCTGGGGCAGGTCATTGCGCTGGGAGGGTTTCCTTCTGTTCGGGAAGCCGTCCTGGGGTTCGCGTGTG
>DATFQC010000321.1:0-8651 GCA_035264425.1 Anaerolineales bacterium | reverse complement strand
GCTATGGTATGACTGAGTGCTTTGCTCCTGTTCGTGACTAGCACGATTAAAAAGAACGCCAGGACCGGAGGGAGTGGAATCAGCCAGATCAATGTTTCAGTCGTCATATTGTCCCTACCACTTCATCATGTCAATTTCATCCGCCACAACGGTGTTGCGGCGACGATATACAGAGATCACCAGGGCGAGCCCTACCGCTACTTCGGCTGCAGCCACTGCAAAAACGATGATCGCAAAGACCTGTCCGGTCATTTGGGTAACATCCCCATATCTCCAAAACGCTGCCAGGTTGATATTTACAGAATTCAGCATCAATTCAATGCCAAGCAAAATTGCAACCGCATTCCTCCGAGAAAGAACACCGAACAAACCGATACTGAAAAGCAGTGCGGCAAAAATGAGATACCAGGAAAGTGGAACCATGTACGCCTCTTTATTTCCGGTTGAACGCTACGTAGACGGCGCCCACCAACGCTGCCACCAAAAGAACGGATGCAACTTCAAAGGGCAGGACATATGCGTCTGGCGAGACTAGCGCATTGCCCAACTCGGAGATCGAATCAAACCCGGCTGGAATCTCGGTCGCGGTCGTTGATAAACCACTCCAACCCTGGAGCAGGAAGAACAACCCTACAAAGACGACAACGGCAATCAATGCACCGAACCACCAGTTCTTGTTCAGCTGTGGCCCCTGGTCACGCATATCCTTGCGGGTGAGCATCACCGCGAAAATGAAAAGAATGGCAATTGCGCCGATGTAAACGACAACCTGAACGACTGCAAGAAATGTGGCATTCAACAAAGCATAGGTTACTGCCACGCCGAAGAGCGTCGACACCAGCCACAGCGCAGCATGCACAAGGTTACCCGTTGTCACAACCATAAAGCCGGAGCCGAGCGTAAACAGGGCTACTATGAGGAAAATGATTTGTTCACCAGTCATATTGATTCTCCAGCACTCACAACGACTTAGGTCGTTGCTACTTTTTTCATCCCTTCTACCTTTTTGCGTTCCTTGCGGCTATAGGAGCGCGCAATCTCCAGCGCGATCCATCCGAGAATAATATTGGATAGGAACATGCCTGCTACGTAAAACAAGGTCGGCGTTCCCCGGAGGAGTGCGTTCAGTAACGCCGTCACCATCAAGAGCGTGAAAGACAAGGGCGTGAGAAATTTCCAATTAAATCCAAGCATGTGATCGATACGAATGCGCATAAGGGTGTACTTGACCCACATGATGAACCAATAACCAAGAAATGCCTTGAAAATAATTACCGCAATCGCAAGGAATGCACTAACCTTCTCAAGCCCCAGAAAGCGATACCCACCAAAGAACAGGATAGCCCAGAAGCCGCCAAAAGTGAAGGCGTGTAGAAGTTCGCCGGCATAGAACATACCGAACTTCATACCTGAATATTCCGTGTTGTAACCAGCCACCAGTTCGGACTCACCTTCCGCCATATCGAAGGGAGCGCGTCCTAATTCGGCAATCGCGGCGATAATAAAGATCACAGCACCAAGAGGAGCCAGAAAAACAAACCAAATATTCTGTTTTTCAATGATGGCATTGAGTCCCATCGATCCCGCAAAAATGGTTGGGAGCAGCAAGGTGGAAAGCATGGGAATTTCAAACGAAACCATCACTGCTACCTGGCGGAACGCGCCGATCAAGGCGAACTTGTTATTCGATGACCAGCCCGCCATAATGATGGAAAGCGTCCCAATGGCGCCTGCAGCAATGATGTATAACGCCCCAATGTTCAAATCCACACCAATGATGCGTGGCGCAAGCGGTACCACCGCCCACAAAATCAGCACAGACATCATCGAAAGCATCGGCGCAATGTTATAAACCACCCGGTCCGCGCCGCCAGGCGTGATATCTTCCTTGATGAGCAATTTAATGATATCTGCAAACGGCTGGATCAACCCAAACGGCCCGACGCGGTTCGGGCCAATGCGGTCCTGAAAGCGTGAGACTACCTTCCGCTCGACCCAGACGAGGAAAATATCCAGCACCATTAACAGGCTGATCAAAATCAGAATCCCCAGAAAACCGATTAAGATCTGCGCGGCGAGCGCAGGCATTCCCCAACCCGCGAAGATACTCATTAACCAATCTGCAGCTACTTTGAGAGGATCGTTCCAAAAACTCATACGTTTCTACTCCTGCTCCATCTCCTTTTCGAAAGAGATGCATGAGGTCTTACACAAAGAAAAGGCTGAAAGGACAGACACGTCCAATCAGCCTTCTCCTAAATTATCTTGAATTTAAGCCCACTCCAGCATCCCCTTGCGCCAGGTATAAACGAGGCCCACAATGAGGATCAGAATAAAGAGGATGCCTTCGATGACGGCGAACAGCCCAAGTTGACTCAGTCTCACAGCCCAGGGGAAAAGAAATACGGTTTCAACATCAAAGACCAGAAACACCAGGGCAAAGATGTAATACTGGGCCTTGAACTGAACCCAACTATCTCCCACCGTCTCAATACCGCATTCATATGTTGATTGTTTGATTGGATTGGCCTTCTTCGGTCCCAAAACCCATGCGGCTGTGATTGCACCTACCGGGATAATGAGCCCAATAATGAAGAATAAACCTATATAGATCCATTGACTCATAGATTCTCCATGGCGAATATATCTGTTACGGCAAAATTTGTATCAAGCGGCGAAATTGTACCATGAAGAACAATCGCTCGTCATCCAAACGATGTCAATAAATGAAGTGATATTCGTCCTAATTTTGCTAATCTTACTTGCTTCGCTTTTTCAAAATGAATTTGAGTATATCCTCGAAAAATGGAAAGCCGATGACCGTGCCCACCACAGAACCAACTACCCCTATGGTCCGCCCAAAATTTCCAGATAGACCAAAGAGATTCACCGCTTTGATCTCGACAATCTGGGCTGATACCGTTTTTCGGCTTTCTTCACCGTTCTGCTTATCTACAAAACGCAAATATAGCCAAATGGTCCCACGATAGTCTCCCGCTTCGGGCGGGCGAATGCTCCAGTAGAATGTAACCGAATTTCCGGGCGAGAGCGGCTCACTGACCAACTCAGCGGGACGGACTTCCATACCGGCAATGTCGAAACGCGTCTCAACGATCACGTGATGAGATTCATAGAGGTTCGGGACCTCGACCACTTTTCCCGTGATAATATTCCCGCCAATTTGGGCTGTTGGCGTGATATTACCCGATTCATCCACCTCGAGCGTCAGGCGCACCAAGTCTGAATCCCCGGCACGCATTTGAGAGGGAAATTCAACCGTTAAGCGGCGACGTTCTGGGATTGCAGGTAGAGCAGTGACGGCTGAACCTTCCGTAGTAGGAAATGCAGAGGGTAGCGGGGCCGTCGCCTGAACAGCCCCTGGGTCATTTGACAAAGTAGGAGATACAGCGCTCGCCGATAAACTCCTTTGAGAAGTGACTAGATAAATACCAGCAAAACCGCATAGAATAGCGACGGTGATGAGAATGGAAACAACTAAAGTTCGGTTGCTGGTTCGCATGAAAATTAGAAAACAGGGGTTAATGGAGAAAGCGACACCCGGAGTGGCAAAACCTTGTCATCCCGAAACGAGGTGGGAGTCGGCAACTGCAGATCCGTCGGCGAAATTGGCTGACGCCGTATCTCGTGTCGCGCTGGCAGGAATCCCCAGATCAATAATGTAATGGAAAGTATCAGAATGAGGATCCCAAGGACAATCCTGACCCGCCTCATTATCGGTCGACTTCCTCCACTTCCTCGTACCAGCGGACGCGCGTCCCCACTTTATCGCGCAGCTGCCAGGCAAGGGATTTTGGAATTTCCTGAATGGCCTGCTCAATTCCATGGACACGCTCAGAGATCAATTTCTTTTCATCCCCGGTCAAATTTAATTCTTCTCCGGCAAGCAGATCCTGGACACGTTTGAGGTTGATCGTCACTGTTTTATATAAGCCCCAATCCTGAGAACAGAGGAATGCGATTCGATCCAGACCGATCTTTCCCTCGCTATCTTTACCGAGGTCATTGTTCAGCAAAAGGGAAATAATATCCAGCGCGTCCTTACGATTGAGTTGGACAATTTGCGCCTTCGAGAGGAGCAGTTCCGCCAAGGGGATGGTGACCGGGTCGATACCCAGGCGGCGATCATCCAATGGTAATTTGTGACACATCTCAAAATCGCCGACCAAAATATCCACGCGGCGATTTTCTTCATTCTCATAATAATAAATCTGACGGCGGGCGCCGTTCAACAAATTAAAGCGCTTGTTGGCAACATAACCCATGCGCTCAAAAAATGATTCAAGTAACTGCCGTTGGTCGCGAGGGACAACAAAATCCACATCAGGGGAATCGCGATGAAAAAAACGCGGATTATTCTGACTGTGAACAAAGATCGCTAGGCCGCCGAAGGCGCGTAGTTGAACTTCCTGTTGGCGCGCGGCTTCGATCAAGCGATTCATTTCGAGAACAAGATCTGGCACTGTTTCCATGAATCTTCCTACATGATCATGCAAAACGTCCCGAAGGTAATTGACTCCGACTTTCGTAACCAGAACCTCCGGGACGCTGCATTTTGGCAATTTCTCCTGTTCCGCTTAATGAGTAGAACAGAAACTTGTATTCATCATTCGACGGGGATTTCAGCCTGCACTTTATCCAGATCGATACCTTCTGACCTGCGGCGGGCTTTGAACCCGTAATAGAGCGCTGCAGCGCTGCCATAACACACCAGCAGAAAAATCACGGAGTTTGTATTGGCAAGACTAATGCCAAATAAACCCGCCGGTGCGAAATCAGGGTTGAGCCATGGATCGAAGAACCACTCGACGAGTAGGAAGAGCAGGAAGCCGCCAAAGATCACACCCGCAATCGTGATCACGGGTATGCCGGCGACTTTCATATTGGCAATGGGTGAGGCTTCAAACAATTCTTTCTTTTTATACGGCAAGACAATCGCTGCAATGGCTGTGCCAAAATACATGATGGCAATGCCCTGTGTAGCAGCAAGCGTGATGGATTTAAAGCCTGCAAGGTTGTAAGCATACAAAGCGGAAACAACGATGGCAGGCACCACCATCAACAACATGGCGTTGACAGGTGTGCCGTTCTTGTTCAAGTCAGCCGCTTTTTCAGGCAATAGGCGATCAAACGCCGCGGCAAAGATTACGCGCGTCGAAGAGAGGAACAGAGTTCCCGCCCAGCCGAACCACCAGGTGCTCATCAGGAGCAACACGACAATTTGGATGAGGCGATTGTTTGTAAGGAAGACCGCCAGCATCGCGGGATTAGGCCAGACGGGCAAGGGTGGAGGAGTTGTTGTGTAGCCCCAGGCATAATTCCACCAGGCCGCGTTGGCTTGCATATAGAAATCCCAGCCAATTGTTTTTGCCACACCCTCGAAGAACAGGATACCTAACACCGTGATTGCCACCAGTGCCCAGGCCATGCCTGAAAAATTGCGTTTGTAATCGGTCGCGCCGCGCACTTCACCATACAAGGTTGCGCCCCAGTTTGGCCATAAATTGAAGAACACCAGATAGGGAAGTGTGAGCAAAATCAAGTAAACCGATCCGCCGGTCAATGGAGTGGCTGCACCGGCGTCTTTACCTGCCTGGGCGGTTGCATCATGTACACCGGCCTGTGTACCAAAATAAGCTGCAGAATTAGCTTCCATGCCAGCCTTGAATTTTTCGGGTGAACCTGTAAATAGCAGGAGGATCACGATGGCCAGTCCCAGCATGCCCGCATAGAAGGAATATTTTTGAATGCGGGCGTAGGTCCTCATTCCCAGCATAATCACGACCGATACGAAGACCAGAGTGAGTAAGGAGCAAATAAACAAAGCAGTATCTGGTCCTGCGAACCACACTGCCAGACTCTGCGCTCCTAATGCGCCAAGCAACGGGGTAATCACAATCTGGCGCAACATGTCGCCGTAGATCGGAGTCCAGAGCCAAAGGGTGAACCACCAGCCGGTGATGGCAAGGATGAAGCCAATGCTCCCCCCGAAGATGCGTGTCTGCCAGACGTAATCCCCACCCGAGCGTGGCATCACGGCGATCAAGGAGGCATACACGATCACCTCAAAAATGATGAACACCGCGCTGATGACCAGCGCCGGAATCAGCCCGCCACCAAAATAATACATTTGGCTGAAGCTATAAAACCCTAGGGTTACCAGGTTGATCGAAAAGAACGCGTAAATGAACGCGTCGAAGACCGACCAGGATCGAACCATGCCAGTTGCCTTACGCACGAACAAATTGCTCATAATCTCTTCTCCTTTTGGCTGTATTTCTTACATTGTGAACCAGCTTACGAAGATTCATAACACTGAAAAAACGAGAGAGTTATCCTGTGGTAAGTACGTAGCTTTCGATCTTGCTCTTGCCAAGCTTCACAAGTGCTCCTAATAAGGTCCCCTGCTCGTACATGGAGCCTGGATTAATGCACAGTGTTTTCCCAATTCGCATGGCTCCCCGTCCTTCGTGGATGTGTCCATGCAAGCCTAGCAGCGGCTGATGCTTTTGGATTGCCTCTCGTAAAGCTGTCGAGCCGACAGGCTGAAGCGATTGACCTGCCAGGACAGGTCGTAAATCTTTATCTAATTCAGGGGCCTCATCCAGGCCGGATTTGTAGGGAGGCACATGGATGTCGAAGATCGCGTTACGGGGATCCTTAAGTTTGGAGATCATGTTCTCATAACGGATTTTGAGCTGATCCTCGTCCTCCTCCCGATGTGTATCCCAGGGCGTTCGGTTCGACCAGCCTGAGGCAATCATTTCGTGGTTCGAGTCGAGGGAAGTCACCTGACCTTCGACGAGGGAAACGCGTTGACTGCATCGAATGATCTCATCCACTTCTTCCATGTCATCATTGCCTGGAGAGCAGTAGACCTTTAGGTCGGTGCCATCCAGTTTTTGGTCCGCTAGATCCATCCATTGCTGAACAACCTTTAAGACTTGCTGTTTGAAGATCTGGCTCACGCGCTCAGGGCTTTTTTCAAGTTCGCTAATTTCGTCCGGCGTTGTCATATAGGGATAATAACCACGACTGCGCACGCGTTTGACTATATCCTTCAAGTCATCATCGTTCGTTGTAATAAATTCCTGCTCAAGCAGTGTGATCTTATAGTTATTCCCGCCCTGATGGATCACCGGTACAACTGCCTTGCCGGTCATGTCACCGCCAAGGATTAATACATCCGCCTCGTAAAATTTTCCTGCATTGAGAAACTTGCTCCAGCAAATGTCCGACCCGTGAATGTCTGTTGCAAAGAAGAGTTTTGTCATCGCAACTTCCTTATTGGAATGGGAGACCAAATTTCCGCCGATTATACCTGTTAATATCAACAAGCAGAAAATATCAAAAGGAGGGGCTACCTCTGGCCCTGCTTCAAAGTGCACAGATCCTTTGAGAAATCATTGCTATTTTGCGATACTTACAATCAACCAATATATCCCTGCTGCGAGCAATCCGCTAACAGGGATGGTGATCAGCCAGGCCAGGATAATTTCCTCCGCCACGCTCCAGCGCACTTTACTGGCACGTTCTGCCGAGCCGACACCGATGATCGCCGAACTGACCACCTGAGAAGCGCTGACGGGTACCCCAAATAGGGAGGCGGCCAGGATCACACCTGCAGAACTCAACTGGGTTGAGAAGCTATCCAG
Source organism: Anaerolineales bacterium (assembly GCA_035264425.1). GTDB lineage: Bacteria > Chloroflexota > Anaerolineae > Anaerolineales > Villigracilaceae > Defluviilinea. Next base: position 978 of record DATFQC010000321.1, on the reverse strand, counting down.
GGGACGTATTTTGTAAAACTTTCCTCCTAAGGTGCGGATCAAGCGCCATCCCCCGAGGCTCGTCCCGATGGCAATCGCCGCCGCGCTGACGGTGATTACCCACAGGGGTACCTGAAACGCGGGCAGGACTCCGCCGATGACGAGGCTCAACACAATGATGCCCATTGTCTTTTGGGCATCGTTCGTCCCCTGTCCGAATGCCATCACAATGGCGGTCAGCCATTGTCCCCGTTTAAACAAATCGTTCACGTGCGGCGTGGCGCCGCGCACCAAAAAATAAATGAGACGGGTAATTACGAAACCGGCGAAAAACCCAATGACAGGCGTGGCAAACAGAGCTATCAGGACTTTGTATAAGCCGGAAAATTTTATGGCACTGAATCCGGCCCCGGCCATCACAGCACCAACCATTCCACCGATCAGCGCGTGGGAGGAGCTGCCCGGGATACCGAAATACCAAGTGACCAGATTCCAGACGATGGCACCCAGCAGGGCAGAAGCGATGACTTCGAGTGTCAAAGCGTTGGATTGAACGATCTCGTCTCCAATTGTTTTTGCAACCACCACTCCAAACAGGAATGGACCGAAAAATTCAGCGACCGCAGCGATCCCCAGGGCTGTACGCGGACTGAACGCGCGCGACGAGATCATCGTCGCGACGATATTGCTGGAATCCCGCATCCCGTTCAGGAAATCAAAGATAAGGGCCAGGATAATGACAATGATGAGTTCTTGTGGCATAGAAGGAGTTTGTCATTGCGAGGAGATCTTCGCCTGATGCGGCCATCTCCGATCAACCGGAAGACGGCTTCGTCAGGGTTCGCAGCGACGACCTGATTAAGTTTTCTTCACCACAATATCCGCAATAATATTGCCTGCCTCATCTCCGCGATCTGCGGCATTGGAGAGATGCCGATAGACCTCTCTCATTTTCAACATTTCCACCACGTGATGAACATCTTCCGGGCCACTAAATAG
>DATFQC010000320.1:0-3074 GCA_035264425.1 Anaerolineales bacterium | reverse complement strand
CCACTGAGGCGGCGTAAAGATGTCGTATTTATTGAACGAAATATAGAACGCGAACAGGACGACTCCCACCGTGAAGGTCAGCATGATCAACAAATACGGAGACAGAAAGAGGTAGCCCATGATCAGATTGGTACGACGCTTGGGATTTGGCCATTCCTTGTAGACCACGCGGGCGGCAACCAGACCCAGCGCGATGGCAAATAATCCCACCGCGCCCAGGAAGGGCAGCGCCGTGCGGCGGACCTCCTGCAAGTAGGTCGTGGCGGATGCCATCACTCTCGGTCCGCCCATGGTCGGCGCGTTCATGAGCGCAATGACCATAAGAACGATCACAATCGTTAAAAATGTAATGACCGCAGCCAGCGTGCGAGTGGATCTCGTCTCCGTCGCATTTGCTTCTATTGTTGCCATGGGCCACCTCCATTCCTTCTCTCAGCAGGATGAAATCAGTACCTCCTTCCCCAAAACGGGGAAGGAGGCAATCAGTGTACGAAAGAACTTATTGACCGGACAGCGCAGCCTGAGCTTCCTCTTGTGCCTGCCCAAAGGCTTCGTCCACATCCTGGTCGCCCAGGAAGATACGGTCGAGGGCTTGTGACACGGCGTCATTTACTTTGCCGGTGTTCGGTCCCCAGAAGGCAACCCGCGTATCAGGTAAAAGACCGGCGCCCGAAATCGCCAGATCGTTCGGATCCACAACCAGGTCTGCTTGATCGGGATGGGTGCTGTATGCAAAACCGGTCTTGACGATCTCACCCTGATTTTCCTTGCCGGTCAGGAAGATGGCAAGAGCGGCGGCAGCATTCGGGAATTTGGTCGCGGCATTCACGCCAATGCCATTGGTAAAGATCACATCGGCACGGGTTTTGGGTCCATTGGGAATCTGGACGGCTTTCCATTCCACATCTGGATAGTTCTGCTTCATGAAGTTCACCATCCAGCCACCTTCCGTGGTCATGCCAACTAATTTCTTGCCGATGGCCTCACCACACCAACTCGCGCCCACATCCGCCGGTTTGACGAGTGAACCTTCCTTGTACATATCGCTTACCAGGGTCCCCATTTCCTTCACTTCAGGAGTATCCAGGGTCGCGTTCTTGAAATCGTCGCTGGCAAAGCTGCCACCGTTAGAAAAGACAAAGGGGGCAAAGCGTGCCCAGTCCGCACCCATGCAGAAGCCTTTATAGGTTCCAGCATCCGAGATCGTTTTGGCTGCCGTGCGCAAATCATCCCACGTCCATGAGTCGGTGGGCTCATCCGCGCCAGCCGCCTGGAAGACTTCCGGCAAATAGATCAAGCCTAATGTGCCCCAGTCTTTTGGAAGAGCGTAGGTCTTTCCATCCTGAGTAAAGATGGTCAACAGGGATGGGATAAAGTCATCCCGCGAAACGCCAGCCTGAGACATGTAATCATCCAGGGCCAGCAACTGACCGGAGGACGCGAAGGCATTCATCAATTGATCATCCACATAGAAGACATCCGGTGCCGTGCCGCCTGCCATCTGCGCTTTGAGCTTGTCCTGGAATTTATCCGGAATGGGCTGATAATTCACCGTGACACCGGAGCAGGCGCTCTGGAAGCGGTCGATTGAATCCCGGTAAATTTTTTGTTCGGTCTCGTCACCCCAACCAGAAAACACGAGAGAAGCGCCGTCTTCAACCTGCAGAGGGCAACCCGCAGTGCCTCCAGCGGGTGCTTCCGTTGCTGCTTCTGTGGCAGGCTCCGTCGCCGGCATTTCCGTCGCAGGCATTTCTGTTGCCGGCATTTCAGTCGCAGGGGCCGAGGTTGCCGGCGGAGCTTCTGTTGTTGAGGGCGCGCAAGCCGCCAGCAGCATCACGGCGACACAGAGAAGCGAAAAAAGTTTCGAAAGTGATTTCATTCCTATCTCCTTTTCTATGTAAAACTGATTTCCAAGTTGCGAACCTGGCTAAAAGCGAAGAGCTCTGAACTAGAATAGGGTTCACCTCCTTTATGAATGTGATGGTCGTAATGAGTGTGTGGTGTTTGACCGAAATTTATGCCCCTTGATCTAATGAACTAAACGTTCAGGCGGATGCACGTGTGATGAGTTCAGGCAAAAGCAAGACACGGTCTTCTGTTGGCTCCTCTCCTTTCATTAGTGAAACCAGGATCTCAACACATTTACGCCCGGCCTCAGGAATGGGCTGGCGCACGGTTGTCAATGAAGGAAAAAGATACTGGGACATGGGCGCATCATCAAAACCAATAACGGCGAGTTCACGTCCTACTTCCAGACCTTGCTCGCGGGCAACATGAAGGACCCCAATGGCCTGGGTATCATTCAGCGTGATGATCGCTGACGGCCGAATCGCCTCCGGGAGTTGGAGCAAACGAGTTGCTGCCTCGCGCCCGAATTCAAATGTGCCTTCGCCGCGCTCGACCCACTCTGCACACGTCTCCAGACCGGCAGCCTGCATGGACTCAAAATATCCGCGCATTCGCTCATTGCCCACCCGCGAATTTTCAGGCCAGCCCACTGCAGCGATACGCTGATGTCCGCCCGAAATGAGATATCGCATGGCCTGGCAAAGCCCATTAAAACCATCTACATCCACATAAGGAAAATCAACGTCCGGGTTCGAATGGCCAAAGGCTACAAAGGGGAAATTTCGTTCCAGCAGGAATGTGATCCTTGGATCATCGTAATTTACACTCGATAATACAAACCCATCGACGCGACCCGTGTCGATTAATTCCCGGTACGCGTCGATCAGTCCATCCCCTTCGCGAAAGGGAAATGGCAAAAGATGATACCCGGCAGCCTCGGCTTCGCGCACCATGCTGGTTAGAAACTGGTCAAGAATATGGTTAACTTGGTTGGGGGAAGTCTGAGCCCAGGAGTATCCGATCATATGACTGCGTTTAGCGCGCATATTGCGGGCAATTTGATTAGGACGATAACCCAATTCAAGCACGGCTTCATGAATCCGCTTTTCCGTTTCCCTGGAAACCTGTGCCTGTTTGTTCAATACTTTGGAGACAGTCTGGTAACTCACACCAGCACGTACTGCAACCTGCTTGAGCGTTGCCTTTGACGCCATACAACTCTCTCC
>DATFQC010000319.1:0-5684 GCA_035264425.1 Anaerolineales bacterium | reverse complement strand
TGGCTACCACTCTGTTAATGCTCGCAGGTTTTGCCATGATGGGCCTCATATTTACCACCGATCCAACAATTCGTTCCTACCCGAAAACCTGGCATGGCTTTTTGCATGATGGGTTCTTTGCGGTCCTTGGCGTCATGCTCATGTCCGGAATGCTGCTGCTGGGACGCGTCTTTCAGAGAAATGAGGAATGGAAGAATTTGTCGATTTATACCTGGGGTACGCTCGCCCTGGTCATTCCAACGTTTTGGTTGAAAGGCATGGCCTTTTATGTATTTTTAGCTGCGATCTTAATATGGAGCGAAGTCATCGCCTTTCGTTTGAGGTCAACGCAGTAAACGAAAAACTCCGCTGGTTTCAAACCAGCGGAGTTTGTTCTCCAAACAATACCGGCAAATCGCTCGTACTTTTTAAGATGAGGTCTGCGCCCAACTGCCTGAGCTCATCTTCCTCACCGAAGCCACACAAAACGCCCAGCGTTTGCGTCCCGGCGGCCTTCCCGGCGCGCATATCTACGGTGGTGTCACCGACCATGAGACATTCCTGCGGACTGACTCTCATCTTCTGCGCGGCAAGCAGGATTGGGTCCGGGTAGGGTTTTGTATGGGGAGCGGAGAGGCCCGTCACGATTACGTCGAAAAATTTTGCCAGATCAAATTGTGTCAGGAAACGCATCGTGCTTTTCTCATCCCGGGCGCTCACAATTGCCATGGGGTAACGTCCCTGCATGTATGCAAGCATTTCATCCACGCCGGGTACGAGCAAAAACTTTTTCAAGGTATGTTTGCGATGGCGATTCATCCAGTCAATGAACGCCACCATCTCATCGTCAATACCGATCGTATCAGCAAAGCCCAGCAGCGCATTGCCCGGTGCTTCCACCCACATCACGATCCGTCGGGCTGTATGCATTGGGTTGCGGAATAAAAAGCGCGGGAGAATATCTACAACCTTTTGTGCGTACAGGTCATCTGTATCGCTTAATGTGCCATCTACGTCAAAACACAGGGCTTTTATGCGGGCAACCTCAAGCGTCATGGGAGCAATTTTACCGTAATTGATTGTGCTATACTTTGTCTAACTTGACCATCGGTTCACTGATTAGCTATTGTGTTTTTGAATGATTGGTAACATTTAAGATAAGTTGGAGATTATGTCTCTATCACAGGAACAAGACCGTACCAAGGCCCTCCTCGAACTTCTTTATAATGTCAGCCGCGAAGTAGCCACCGCGCTGGATCTTCGGACTGTGCTTCAACGCGTATTATACGAAGCGATGCAAAATGTAGGTGGTGAGCGCTGCAGTATTGTTGTACTGGATGATGCAGGCAAAGCTGTAGATGCAACAATTGTTTATGGGAAGCAGGTCCATGAGCATATAACGCAACAAATGCGTGATACCATGGAACGCGGGTTGGCTGGCTGGGTGATCCGCAATCGCAAAGGTGTGTTGATCCTTGATACGAGCAAAGATGAACGCTGGCTCATGCGCCCGGACGATGCCATGGATAAGTCAGGACTTAAATCTGCCATCTGCGTTCCCCTCCTGGCTCGGGAGCAGTTGGTGGGAGTCCTGACGCTGGTCCATCCGGCTCCGAATGCTTTTTCAGAAGAGCAATTTGATTTGATGCAGGCGATCGCAGATCAGGTAGGGATTGCGGTCTTGAACGCGCGTTTGTATACCGAGAGTCAACGACAGGCTCGTGTAATGACTGCCCTGGCTGAGGGTGCGGCTGCCATGAACGCCTCCCTGCGCATGGAGGATGTATATCAGCGCATTTTGATCCAGATGATGCAGGCCTTACAGGTCGAGACGGTAGCACTTGGCATGTTGGATGGTGATCAGATCGTTTACCGGGCTGCCGCAGGACAGAACGCAGGAAACATTCTTGGTCGAAAGATCGCAATGGGGGAAGGCATTGTAGGTGTTGCAGCGCTGGAGGGCCGCGGCGTTGTGGTGCCAGACGTTACTCAGGATAAGAATTATGGTGAAGCAGATATGTTTGGGGGAGTGGTAATGCGGTCAGTGGTCGTGGCGCCCATCCAATCTCAGGGACGCGTAATCGGTATCATCGAAGCGATCAATCCCATTGCTAAATCTTTTGATCCGGATGCACTGCTGGTTATGACGGGTATCGGTGGCCTGGCAGGTTCAACGATTCAGAACGCTCAGCTATTCGAGCGTTTGCAGGCCGCGCATGAACGCTATCACGAATTGTTCGAAGCCAGCATTGATCCGATGTTGGTCACAGATTGGGATGGACATGTTCTTGAAGCCAACCGTCAGGCCATTTTACTGAGTGGTTACACTGCTGAGGAGTTGCAGGCATTAACAATTGATCAGGTGCATGAAGTAAATTGGAATCGAACCGGGCTGGCGTTTGAAACCTTGCGCGAGAATCGTACCTGTTCTTATGAGTCATCTTTGCATCGCCAGGATGAAACTCATACCCCAATTGAAGTCCATGCTCGCCGGGTGGAGCTTGATGAAAACGACGCGATCCAGTGGATTTTGCGCGATATCACCGAACGCAAGGAGCTTGATAGCCTGCGTGAAGATCTAACGGCAATGATCTATCATGATTTGCGCTCCCCACTGGCAAATATTGTTTCGAGCCTGGATGTTTTGTTCAGCCTGGTGCCGGAAGATGATAAGGAAACCGTTCAAACCGTCCTGAAAATTGCCGAGAACTCAACGGACCGTATCCAACGCCTGGTCAGTTCCCTGCTCGATGTGAACAGACTGGAAACTGGGCAGCCAGTGGCTGATCAGAAAGTTGTTGACACGATCCAATTGATTACGCGGGCTGTTCTGGACGTAGAACCAGTCGCGAGGGGACGCCGGCAAACCATCTCTGCAAACCTGCCGAACGATCTTCCAGCTATCTGGGTGGATGAGGATATGGCACGGCGTGTACTTATTAATTTAATGGAAAACTCAGTCAAGTTCACACCCCCGGATGGAAAGCTTGAAGCGGGTGCCAGCCATGAAGGGGATTGGGTGCATATGTGGGTAAAGGATAACGGGCCCGGAATCCCTGTTGTGGAACAAGACCGGATCTTCGATAAGTTCACGCGTCTGCGTGGTGGAATGAAATCGAGTGGATTGGGGATCGGATTGGCATTTTGCCGTCTCGCTGTGGTGGGACATGGCGGGAAAATCTGGGTAGAGAGCGAGCCCGGAGTAGGTTCGGTTTTCCATTTCACATTTCCGATTGCAACGAAGGAACAACTGGCTGGCAGTACAGACTAATCATGGGTGACATTACCTTCGAAATATAAGGCAACAGGAGCACTGATTAATGGATGCAATTGCAAAGAATGTTTACATTGAAGACAGATATGTAGGTGTAACGCTGGGTGTGATCACTCAGTCGCGTGGATTGATCCAGATCGACGCGCCGCCGTCGCCGGAAGATGGACGCACATGGCGCGCCTCATTAATGGGAATGGGCAATGGACCCGAACGTGTGCTTATTAACCTGGATGCGCATCCCGACCGCACATTGGGCGTCCGCGCCATGGATTGCACAGTCATTGCGCACGAGAAGACCGCCCAGGCATTTCGGAACCGTCCTAATACATTCAAAGCGCAGGGTGATGAAACAGGCGCCAACTGGGAGGCTATTCCCGGTCTGGGAAGCGTTCGCTGGGCACCCCCCGAAATATCGTTTGTGGAAAAGATGACATTGCATTGGAGTGATTCGCCTATTCTGCTTGAGAGCCATCCCGGCCCTGCCTCAGGGGCGATCTGGGTTATTTTGCCGGATGAAAAAGTGGTCTTTGTCGGCGATACGGTGACAAAATCTCAACCTCCGTTTCTTGCCTATGCCAGCCTGCCCGAATGGATCGAAACGTTAAAAAAATTACAGGAGCCTGAATACAAAGGTTTTACGATTGTCAGCGGTCGGGGTGGCGTTGTCACTCCACTAGTGGTTCGGAATCAAACGGATACCCTTAAGCGGATTTACGATAAGGTAGAAAAGCTTGGGAGTAAAAAATCACCCGCGCCGGCTATTGATAAATTAGCTGATCAAATCCTCAAGGATTTCAAGGTTCCTTCCACGCGCTATAAACAATATTCTCATCGCCTGCGCTATGGATTGAATCACTACTTTGCGCGTCACTATCATACAGCTTCTCGTTATGTTCTGGATGAACAATGACCGTCCAGTCTCTCTTTGAAGTTACGCGAGGTAACATTGTCGAGTCCGTTCATTATGGTTCCATAGCCGTGGTGGACTCAGATGGAAAATTGATCTCTTCTTATGGCGACCCTAAAGCGGTCGCTTTTTTGCGCTCGAGTGCGAAACCTTTTCAGGCACTCCCCTTTGTCGAACGCGGCGGTGTGGAATATTTTGGATTTAACCCGCGCGAGCTTTCGATCTCCTGTGCTTCCCACGAAGGCAGTGACTTGCATGTGCAAACGGTCGAAGGAATTCAGAAGAAGATTGGCATCGAGGAAAGCGCACTTCAATGCGGCATTCACATGCCGGGCGATGTAGAGGCGTTCAAATCGCTGATCATCAATAACAAACAACCAACCCTGAATCAAAATAATTGTTCTGGTAAACATACTGCGATGCTGGCACATGCCAGGATGCGGGGATTTCCATTGGAGAATTATCTCGATATCAACCATCCCATCCAACAGGAGATTCTCACGTCTTTCGCCGAGATGTGTCAGCTTCCGGTTCAAGAAGTCGAACTCGGCACTGACGGCTGTTCCGCACCCAATTTTGCAGTCCCGCTTTATAACGCGGCGCTTGCTATGGCGCGTCTCTGTGATCCGCGCAAACTTTCAATAGAACGCGCCTCTGCCTGTCGAAAGATTACCTCAGCAATGACCACACACCCCGAAATGGTCAGCGCATATGGAGAGTTCGACGAACAATTAATAAGAGTTGGGGAAGGAAAGATTGTCTGCAAACGCGGTGCAGAAGGCTATCAGATCATTGGCATATTGCCTGGTGTGTTGACTCCTGACGCGCCGGGAGTTGGGATCGCGCTAAAAATTTCTGATGGCGATGCGTCCCGAACTTCTCTTGACCTGATTCACATGCCACGCGTTCGCCCGGCTGTGACACTTGAGATCCTGCATCAGCTTGGTGTGCTTTCCTCGAAACAGGAGCAGGCGTTGGCTTCGTTTGGACCGGTGCTGCCGATCAAAAATCATCGTGGCATTATCACAGGTCAATCCCGTCCAATCTTTGAGCTTTAGCTTAAAAGCACTTCAATGGTACGGTTATTTTGAGCAAGTCTCACCGAAAGGACTTGTCCAATCCACTGGTGGAGCTGGAAAGCAAGTATGGGGTCATCCTGCATCATCCTGTTATAGTTATCTAAAGAAAGTTTATACAGAACACTTGATTCTTCCGCGACAACCGTTGCTGTTCGCGAGTGCTTCAGGAACAAACCCATTTCACCGACCATAGTGCCACCAAGCTGATTCCTCAGGCGGATAAACTTCCCTTTTGATATTTCCAAACGCGTGGTGAGTTCGCCTGAATCGATAAAATACATGGAGTCAGGCGGGTCACCTTGGTTGATCACAATATGGTATTGCTGAACTTCCTCTTTTTCCAAATAGTTCATAAACTTATCTACATGCTCCTGGGTTGGAAGCATTTTTTTAATTTGAGCGTGTAGTGTTCCAACTCGGAGGATTGCAGAACCTCCTTCCTGGA
>DATFQC010000318.1:0-4614 GCA_035264425.1 Anaerolineales bacterium | reverse complement strand
CTCCACATTTGAATCGCCACGCAATCCCACTTGAACTTCGCGGCTCTCTGTGGCAGTACCATCCCAGACTTGCAAAACAGCTTTGTCATTCCCGGAAGCATGCACCAGACCGCGCGGCAGACAAAGCACTCCAGGTCGGCTAGCGATCGTCACGTTCGTGTCTACGGTCATGCCATCTGCCAATCCATCAGGAATTGCATCCAACGAAATGTAAATGTTATAAAGTGGGCTGTCTCCCTCAATTCGTTTTGGGATAATGCGCTCCACTTTTCCTTTCACGGTCACTTCCGGACGGGCATCAAAATATACTTCTGCACGTTGACCTACCGAAACAATCGGATAATCCTCTTCCGTGATGTTTGCCACCACCTCAAGTGCCCTCGGATCACCAATCGTGAATAATGTCCCTTCAGCGGGATATGTTTGCCCAGCATCTGCAGCAACCTCAAATACGATGCCATCAAATGGAGCCTTGATCTCTAGACTTTCCAGGACTGCTTTTGCAGCATCATATTTTGCCTGGGCAAGTGCAAGCTCAGAATCAGCTGAGACAATTTCACTTTCTGTGGGATTGCTCGTGTACCAGCTCAATTTAGACTCAAGTGATTTTTGATTTGCCTTGGCGGCTGTCACGTTTGCCAGCAGTTGCGCTCTAAGCGCGGCGTCTTCGGCCTGTTTCGCTGCATCCTCCAGTTGAGAAACTGATTGTTTTGTAGCTTTTAACTGTTTTCGCAAGTCTTTAATGAAATCATTTGTAGCGCGTGGATAATCGAGTGCAGTCCTTCTCTTTTGCAGTTTTTCCAATTCATCTTGGGCCGTGAGTAGATCCAACTGAGCTTGCGAGGTAGTCACAGCATCGAGTTCGGCGAGTGTCTGGCCTGCCCGAACCTTATCCCCGACTCGAACATTTACTTTGGATATCCGCCCCTCGACTGGCATGTTTACATCGGATTGATTGACATTGACAAGATTTCCAGGCGCGGTCACGGTCTGGTCAACGTCACATTTGGCTACAGAAACAGTCTGTGGGGTTGGCGTGGGTTCGGGAGTTTTGGAACTGGCAAACCCAAAATAGCCTGCCGCAGAAATGACTACGATTCCAACAAGAGCAAAGAGAGCTACAACTCGTCTGTTCATCAGATCTCCATAAAACGGACAAGGAATTTATCTTATCCGTAAGTATAGAGGACCGAGATTTCACTCAGATTGTGAACAGATTAAGATTTCGTAATCTACTTTGCCAGCCGATAACCAATACCAGGAACCGTCAGGATCAGCGCGGGTTGGTCCGGCTTCAGTTCAATTTTTTCTCTCAATCGACGAATATGTACATTGACAGTTTTTTCGCTTTCTACGTCAGGAGCATACCCCCAGACTGCCTCCACAATTTGACCGCGGGTCAGTGCCTGGCCACGGTGTCGCGCCAGATAGATCAATAATCGAAACTCTGTTGGCGTTAGGTTAATGGCTTCATCTCCCCGGCGCACTTGCCCCGTTGCTTGATCGAACACGAGGTCGTTGATCACGATTGCGGTCGACTCTGCTACAGAGTACTCCCCATAGGCCCGCCTCAATTGAGCACGTATCCGCGAGACCAATTCGCGCAAACTAAATGGCTTTGTCACATAGTCATCCGCGCCCATTTCTAACCCGAGAACTTTGTCAGTTTCATCCTGTTGAGCCGTCAACATAATAATCGGTTGACTCAAGCCAGCCTGTCGCATACGACGGCAAAAGTCGAAGCCAGATCCATCTGGGAGTCGAAGATCCAGCATGATCAAATGCGTCGTATGTTGTTTTGCGTGATTCATCCCGCTTGTACCATCAGAGCGTAGCTCCGCTTGAAAACCATAATGCTTCAGCCCATCCAGGAGGCTTTGTCCAATCGCTGGATCATCTTCGATGACGAGAATTCGATAGGGTTCCATCATTAAATTATAGCATTGGCGTTTACGTTATCTGAGATTTTCTTTTTAGCATCTGTTCCAGGCAATAGGCCACTTCATCTAACCTTCATGGGTAGTGGATCAGACTTTCTAAATCAGTACAAATGTCTACCAGGGTCTACAGTTGTGTCGGATAAAATATCACGTCAAGCTTTGGAATGGGGCGAAGTGAATCGATGAAAATGCACGCGTGATTTCATCGAGATTAGTTTGATGTACGTCAGCCGATTCCAAGTCCTGATAAATAGTATAAAAAAAGTAGGGTTATCCCTACCCCTTATCCTTGTTACCTTTTTTGCATGGAGACGTCTAGTCTTTCTGAAATCGTTGTGTTTGGAGGCCACTACCAATCGAACAGCGAAAGCAATAACACAAGGTGGGATTTCATGAAAAACAATATACTCCATTAAAGCAACAATGAAGCAGATTTTGTCTTTCTCTATCATCGGCCATGATTTAGAAAGTAAGTAAGCTGTAAGACAAATTTTTTTAATTACCATATTAACGATGATTTAAGATTTCGTTAATAGCGAGTAAAGAGGTGAATCAGATGCTGGAAAATAGAATACTTAAAGCTTTAACTCCAAGCACCGCAGAGATACAAACGCTGTACGAGTTATCGATGGTGATTCCGACGAGGAATGAGTCGGGGAACATTGAACCGTTGTTGATGCGGATCCACCAGGCGCTGAAAGGGGTCTCGGCTGAGGTGGTGTTTGTGGACGACAGCACCGACGAAACGCCGGAGATCATCCGCAAACTGCAGGAATGGTTTCCGCTGCCGATCAAACTGATTGCGCGTCCGGCCGACCGGCGGAAGAATGGACTGGGCGGGGCGGTGGTGGAAGGCTTTCAAGCGGCGCAGGGAACCTGGATGGGCGTGATGGATGCCGACCTGCAACATCCGCCGGAGATGATCCCGCGTTTGTTACGCCAAGCCCAGCGCAATGGCGCGGATATCGTGATGGGCAGTCGGCTGGCACCGGGTGGGGATTCAAGCAGTTTGGGCATGACCCGCAACCTTATCTCGCATGTCTTTGCCTGGACCACCCGTCTGGCGTTTCCGCAGCGCTTGTGGAAGGTGACCGATCCGCTGACCGGGTTCTTCCTGACCAGGCGAGCGGCGTTGAAAGTGGAAGACCTGAAACCGGATGGGTTCAAGATCCTGTTGGAGATCCTGGTGTCGCATCCGAACTTGAAAGTGACCGAAGTGCCGATCCAGTTCGGACATCGGAATGCCGGAGAGAGCAAAGCCTCGGTCAAGGAGACGGTCAAGTTCTTCCGCGGCTTGTTCCGACTGCGTATGGCGGGCAAGACCCACTTTCTGAAGTTTCTGTTGGTGGGGTTGTCGGGCTTGGTGGTCAACAGTGCCGCCTTGTTTGCCTTCACGGAGTTGGCCGCCATCCACTATGTGATTTCGGCGGCGCTGGCGACGCAAGTCTCGACCTTGTGGAATTTCGGGTTGACGGAGACGTGGGTGTTTGGCAAGCGGGAGACGGAACGACCATTCCTGCAGCGCTTGGTGGGTTTTCTGCTGGTGAACAACCTGTTGCTGGTGGTGCGTGGACCGATCATGACCTTGTTGGTGGACCGTGGCGGGGTTCATTATCTAGTCGCCAATCTGGTGTCGTTGTTTGCGATGACGGTCTTGCGCTACCTGCTAGCGGACAAATGGATTTGGAATCAAGACAAAACAAATACAACGGAAGAAGAGAGGAACATAGCTATGAAGACAACGAGTAAACCGGGAGCCGTGTTTGGGTTCTCGTATAACATTCACAACATTATTCAGGTGGCATCGATGTTTGAGTTGCCGGAGTTGGAGTATTTTCGAGTGCCGGCGTTGACTGCCGACCCCGACATCCGTGTCCGCCTCGAACGACGACGCAAAGAACGTAGAAAAGCATCTCGCAATGGCGGGGTACCACGACGGACTCAAGACAACATTCACTATGCTGAATCCCTGGGTCGCCATGGATTTGAAGTGACAATTTCAAACAAGAATACCGTAGAAGTAGCTGTTTCACCCATTTTGCAATACTCTCTGCACGTGCTCTACACCAATGTCGTTGAACCCATTTTGCGCTGGACATTCGTGCGCAAAGGGTACGCTCTGGTCCACGCGGCCTGTGTCTCCTTTGACGGTCAGGCAGTGCTGGTGACGGCCCGAACAGATACCGGGAAGACCTCGACGATCCTGCGAACGGTCGACAACTATGCCTGCTCCTTCCTGTCGGATGACATGACGATCGTCAGCAAGGATGGCCAGGTCATGAGCTATCCCAAGCCTCTGACGATCTCCAACCACACCCTGAGTGCGGTCAATGCCAACTCGTCCCTAACATGGTGGGAACGGATCGCGCTGCAGTTCCAGAGCCGGCTGCATTCCAAGGGAGGCCGGAAGATCGGGATGGATCTGAGCAAGTCGAAGTTGCCGGCTGCGACCATGAATGCGATCGTGCAATGGATCGTTCCGCCTCCAAAGTACATGGTTCATCGCCTTATCCCCAAGGCTCAGTATGCCAATCATGCAACATTGACCAGGGCCGTAATCATCGAACGTGGTGAGGAATTTGTGGAAGCACTGCGTCATGAGCAGGCGGTGGATACCTTTGTGAAGAATGCGGAAGATGCCTATGGCTTTCCTCCCTATCCCATCCTGGCCGAA
>DATFQC010000317.1:0-2432 GCA_035264425.1 Anaerolineales bacterium | reverse complement strand
ATGAATGAATTGGGGCCGTCAGTAGTCCCTTTTCGAAAATGGACTTGCTGTGCAAACACCTGTGACCACGTGGAAGCTAGTGCTGCGGCACGCTCCGGATCTTTATTGTCCGCGTAGAAGTGCCAGCCTCCGTCGCCAGGCTGGCTGAGTATTAACATACCGTTCCGCAATTCAGGAATGGTAACATCTCTATTGGCCTCCACAATCATCTCCATCACCATATCAGACCAGGCGATCTCTTCCAGCTTACGCGTCTCACGTTCGAGATAATAAAACTGTTGGCGATCTGTTTCCTGTGGCCAAGCTTGCTCCAAGTTGAAATCCACCAGAACGGTGGCATGCGCGCGATAAGGAGGCGGAGCAACATAGTAAATTGCTGCGCCGATTAACGCACCGATCAGCGCGCCAACCGACCAGAACCGCCATGCCTTCAGCAACCGGACGAAATCATCAATGGAGGGAGCAGAAAATAGCCAGGTCATTTTTCCTTATGAGGAATTCCAAAGTCTGGACGCGAAACGTTTGGACTCCGCGCTTAACATTCTTCTTCGGCGACAATTCCAGAGGGGCGCCATCAGTTTGCGTATGTAATACTTTGCCACAATTATAGAAAAGAATGAGCCGCCATCCCGGTAATGGACTTTCATCATTTCGGGCCAGCAGCGCTCATCTGCAAGAATGGATTTCCCAGAGGTATGTAACCTAAAGTTTGCCCACGTTTGAGGGATATATTTTATTTCGGTGCGCGCCGCAATACGTGTCCACAGATCATAATCCATTGCAAAGTAAAATGAGGGATCAAGAGGTCCAACCTGCTTCCATAGGTCTGCGCGAAAAAACATAGTCTGCTGCGGAATACGCGTATAGCCCTGGCGCAGCAGCCGATAATTTGTTTGAGAGGCGTTGAATTTCCCAATCGGGCGCCCAGACTCATTGATATAGTTGCAATCCCCATAGACCATTCCAACGTCGGGGTGTTCCTGCAAATATTTGACGGCGGCAGCCACAGCACCAGGCTCATAGGTGTCATCCGAATTGATCCAGGCCAGGATATCGCCTGTGACACGCGCCAACCCTTTGTTGATCGCATCCGTTTGTCCGCCATCTTTTTCACTCGTCCACCCTGCAATCTTATTCTCATACTTTTTTATGATATTGACAGTATCATCCGTCGAACCGCCATCGACGATCAGGTACTCGATCCGAGGATAATCCTGCGAAAGAACGGATTGAATCGTTTTTTCAATATAGGGAGCTTGATTATAGGAGGGCGTAATAATCGAAATAAGCATCGTTGAGTCGTCTAATTATATAGGATTTACAGAAAACATCTAAAAGGAGTCGCAATCTGCTGATTTTGTTGCAAAGTCTGGCCCACACGCTTCGCGGCTACACAAAGACTTTGGACTCCAGTTAAGATGCTATAATTTTTATCACCATCATGAACTCACTTCCCGATCTTCCAAAGGTTTCCATCATTACACCATCTTTCAACCAGGGTCAATTCCTGGAGGCCTCGATCCTTTCTGTCTTGAAACAAGACTATCCGAACATCGAATATATCATTGTAGATGGTGGCTCAAAAGATGAAAGCGTCGAAGTGATCAAGAAATATCAGGACCGCTTGACCTGGTGGGTATCTGAAAAGGATAAGGGCCATGCGGACGCACTGAATAAAGGTTTTTCTCACGCGACAGGAGAAATATTAGCGTGGTTGAACTCCGATGATATTTACTTCCCAAACGCGGTGTCCGAAGCCGTCGCGCTTTTGAAAAGCCATCCTGAAGTGGGAATGGTCTATGGCGACGCAGACCTAATTGATGATGCCGGGGAAACGGTCGGTCAGTTTGGGTCGAAACAGACCAGTTATCGTCAAATGTTGCGCGGCTCGGTACATATCCCTCAGGCAACAACGTTCTTCCGTGCAGACCTGTGGAATCAGGTGGGACCGCTGGATCTTTCCCTGTTTTTTAGTTTTGACTATGATCTTTGGGTGCGCCTTGCGAAGGCGTCGCAGATACTCTATGTTCCCAAACGCTGGGCAAAGTTTCGCATCCACGGGGCGGGCAAGACCATTGTCAATGATGACCGCTGTTACCCAGACATGTTACGTGTGTTAGAACGCGAAGGGGGAAGCTGGTTTTCCTGGTTACGACTCAGAATGATTACACGAAAAATAATTTATTCCTGGCTGCCCTGGAAATTCCGATTACGATTACGAAAGCTCCTCACCTTTTAGTAAACTAAAACGTATCTTCGATGACGCGCTCGCCTGCCTTGCGCGATAAATATTGCTGTTCAATCCAGTGATAGGTTTTGGTCAAGCCTTCCTTAAAGGGCGTGGATGGCTCCCAATCAAATATCTGCTTGATAAATGTATTATCGCTGTTACGTCCTGCCACCCCTCTCGGAGCCGTCAGGTCATATTTGCG
>DATFQC010000316.1:0-2840 GCA_035264425.1 Anaerolineales bacterium | reverse complement strand
AAAAGAAGCACGGATAGGGTGATCAAACCCCGTCGGCGAAAAGATCGATCCATAGGAAACTCCGTAATACCACGAATGAGTGAAAGCCAGTGTCATTGTACAACTGTTTTTATCAGCACTCAACACTCCTTATTTCCTCTTCCGCCAACCCATACAACGCATAGACCAGGGTATCGATCTGCCTATCCATTGACTCGCTCTCGCACTTTACCATCTCCTGTTCTTGTGGCGTGCGGCCTCCCCCTAAATTCCCACTCTGGAATTTGGGAAGGTGGGGGATATAAACGGGCGAGCCTGCACGCGTGCCAGGAATTGCCACGGCTGGAACCGAGGCGGACGCGACCATAGATCATTATGGTACGTACAGCTGGTTTCCTGCCTGTATAAAAAATCGGAAGCTTAAGTCAACGACCCACACCAAGCCAATCAATATCTCGAGGAGATAAGCCCTTACACTCTTATCAGGGCGCTGCGCAGGGGTGCTAACGCGACACGTGCGACGAGCATGCAGTGCTTACTCCCACTCGCTACGCTCGGGGACTATAGTGGCACTCCACCAAATGCGTGGGCTGCCACTTTCGCTACGACCCAGGCCGAACGAGATAAGTTTTGAAGAAAAAACGTCGATAACTTATAATAAGGATGTTTATCTGTAGTTGACGACCAGACGGCCATGAGGCATAAATAACCAATGGCGATTATTTACGAAGAAAAATTATCCCAATCCCCCCTGGTTGACTTTGTCTTTCAAACAGAGGATCTAACCGATGGAGTTTATGTTGCCTCGGCTGATGCACGTTGGGACATAATTTTTACTACCTGTCCAGATGGACACAAACGCGTTTTGCTGTGTGGTCCCTCCTTCAAGGCGAGGCAAGTTCCCTATTCTCCCGGTCACAAGCATGTAGGCATATGTTACAAACCTTGGGCGATCTTTACGGATGTTCCGATTACAACCATGCTTAATGAGACAAAATTGTTACCAATGGCTTCGCTGGATACCTTTCGTATGCAGGAGAAGACCTGGAAAATGCCAACCTATGAGAATGTCGATCGGTTCGTGGCTCAGCAGGTAAAACGAGGTCTGCTACGGGAGGACCCCGTGATTAGGGATGTACTTGAACACAAACCTGTCGATATGTCGATTCGTTCCGTTCAACGACATTTTGTAAAAACCATTGGCATGTCTCCACGTCGGGTACGGCAGATCAACTCTGCCCGAACGGCTGTAAAGCTGCTGCAACAAGGGAACACGTTATCTGAAGTGGCATATGAACTTGATTATGCGGACCTGGCGCATATGACCCGAATGCTCAAGCGCTTTACAGGCTATACCTCCCATGGAAACAAACACCGGGGTGAGTCAGTGTAGGAAAAATTGTCGTTAACGTTCTAGACTTTCTACATCATCTCCTATATATTCATATCGAATTTAGTACTATTTTTTCGAGGAGATGATATGGAAATTCGTCCTTTCAAAATCTCTGTTCCTAAAAAAGAAATTGACGACTTGCATGAGCGCATCGAAAAGACAATTTGGCCGGCCGTGATCCCCGGGCAGAATTATGGCGGACCAGAACTTGCCAACATGCAGCATGTAGCACAAAAAGCCCTCGACTTCGATTGGCGCAAGAAGGAGGCGGAGCTGAATGAACTCCCTCACTTTGCGACCGAAATCGATGGTCAAACCATTCATTTCATCCATGTTAAATCCAGGGAAGCGAACGCCACGCCGCTACTGCTGATCCACGGCTGGCCAGGTTCGTTCGTCGAGTTTCTGGACCACATCGAACCGCTGACCGATCCAGTAAATCATGGCGGCCAGGCCGAGGATGCTTTTGACGTGGTGATCCCCTCCCTGCCTGGCGTTGCTTTTTCTGGCCCGACCCAGGAAGCCGGATGGAACAATCTCCGAATTGGCAAGGCCTTTATCGAACTGATGAGCCGTCTGGGTTATGATAAATTTGCCGTGCAGGGCGGTGACGCTGGCGCGATCATTGGCCCCGAGATGGGTCGCCTTGCACCCGAGAAGTTGATTGGGCTGCACCTCAACGCGGCAACCATTGGCTTTATGCCCATGGGTCCGGTTGACGAGGCGGATCTCGCGAAGTTTACGCCCGCTGAAAAGAAACGATTGGAAGTCGTGCAGGAATTCCTGCAAGTGAAATTCGGTTTTAACTTGCTGCAGTCCAATCAGCCGCAGTTGGTGGCTTATGCCCTGGCCGATTCGCCGGTTGGCCTGATGGCCTGGATGACGCAATTGATGGATCCGGAAGAAGTTGGGGAGCGCTTTATAACAAACTTTATGATCTACTGGCTTACCGGTACTGCCGCCTCAAGCATTCGACTGTATTACGAGAACGCTCACGACCCGGGTGCCTGGGCGCCGAAAGCAAATTCCGGCGTGCCCACCGCGGTCGCTGTCTTTCAGGATGGTGATATTGCCATCCGCAAATATGGCGAGGATAGTAATACCATCGTGCGCTGGACCGAATACCCGCACGGTGGTCATTACGCTGCTCTCACCGTCCCCGAGTTATGGCTCAAGGATGTGCGCGAATTTTTCCGCGAGCTTCCCTAGATAGCAGTCCCCGATTAAAAGAAAGGTTCGCCACAAAAAAGTTCCTTAGTCGAGTGATTCACTGAGGAACTTCTCTCTGCTTGCCGAAGGTGTTTCCGGGAGTGTGCGTCGGCACGATTTGCTCACCGCACGGGCGCCGGTGCCGTGTAGCAAAGCGAAGTGGGAGTGCAGGTGTCGAGACCAACAGGGAATCATCAAACAGGCTCGCTCGATGCACGGTTTGACAGGTTTGTTCACGAAACAAGCAGCGAGATTTATT
>DATFQC010000315.1:0-4132 GCA_035264425.1 Anaerolineales bacterium | reverse complement strand
GGAGTGGGCTCGGGGGAGTCTGATTCGCCCACTTTTCCCAAACGTTCGAGTCTTTCCTTCCTTGTCCACTTCTGCCGAGGCACCTGAACTTCTCCGGGCGCGGCAAATTGTTTGGTCCCGTCATCTTCAAAGGGGGGTAATCCCGCCACACGTCGTTGGATATAGCCTCCAATGACGACAACACTTGCAAGCACGGGCACCACCAGCAGCGCGCCCAGGATCCCTTTTAGGATGGTCGCGATCACGATCGCGATAAAGATCAGCGCCTCATTCATATGAACACTGCGACCCATAATATAGGGCCGAAGAAAGAAATTTTTTAAGTTGATCAGCACCAGATAAACGATCACCACAATTCCCGCCACCCAAAAATTTGACAGGGGGATCCAGTTGGAACCTTCCAGCAAAGCAACTCCCGCTGCAAGGACCATCGCCAGAAACGGACCCACATCCGGCACCAGCGTGAAAAGACCGGCAATGACACCCAATACCAGCGCGCCGGGAATCCCTATGATAATCCAGGCAATTGTAAAGACCACCCCTACGATGAACATCAAAACGATTTGTCCACGCAGGTAAGCCATCCAGATGTTTCGGAGGCGGCTATACAACTCTTCCATTTCAGGGCGATACGGCGGCGGCGCAAGCCCGATCAGCCAATCACGCATGGTGGGCCACTGGGATAAAAATAGATGCACGCTCACCAAAATGACTAAAAACCATAAGATACTCACAGAGGTTGTTTCGAGCAGCTTCAGAACCTCTTCCGGCAAAGGAGACAGCACCGTGTTTTGCACCTGGAAAATACTCCGTCCCCATTCTTCCAGATGAAAAGTCAATCCAAAAAAACGGATGGGAACCGAAAATATGCTGCCCAACTGGTTTGTCAGATCGAGTAAATCTTGGACAACGATCTGCACCTCATCGGCAAAAATAGGTAACAATGTGGAAGGGAGGCCAAGCAGTAGAAGCACTGTCGAAAAATACACAAGATTCACCGCTGGCCCACGTCCCATGCGCGTCTGAGTGGTAAGATAAAAAACCGCCGGGTTAATAAGATAGGCTACAAATGCTGCAATGGCCAGGTTTGTCACAGCATCCTGCGCGTAAATAAGAAACACAATTAGCAGGATAAAACTTATGATCCCGACGACATACCGAAACGTCAGGCTCCAGCCATCTCTCGCGATCATAGTAATTTTTTCACAGCCTCCAACGTTGGTTCAATGATGGGCGCGGGTTGCACAGCCTGCATCGCGGCACGGACATCTTTGAGTCCACTCCCGGTATTTAAGACCAAAATTGGATCCTCGCTGCCTACCACGCCTGAGGCGGCTGCCTTGACCAACCCGGCGTACGCGGTCGCTCCGGCTGGCTCCGCAAAAACGCCCAATTTGCCCAGTTCTGCAATCGCTTTGAGAATTTCCTCATCTGATACATTAACGTACGTCCCGCCGGTTTGCTTCGCGGCACGGACAGCTCTCACTCCATCGCGCGGCAAATCTACGGAGATGCTGTCGGCAATGGTTTGGGCAGAGACTGGTATGACCGTCTCGGTATCCGCATGGAACGCGTTCGAGATCGCAGCGGAGCCATCCGCCTGAACGCCAATGATGCGCGGGATGCGCGGCAGCCAGCCCAACTGAAACAAATCCTTGAATCCCTTGTGAATACCTGAGATGATATTGCCATCTCCCACAGAGACGAAGACTGTCAGCGGCGCATGGTCTATATCCATGCCCACTTCTTCATGCCATTTCTGATGAGTGCTTTCCCACCATTCCCAAATCTCGAAGGCGGCGGTCTTCTTGCCTTCGGCAGTGAAGGGATTGTAGCCCGTGTTGCGGCAATACCAGCCAAACTCATCGGCAGCTTTGACGGTCAGATCGAACGCGTCATCATAAGTTCCATCCACTAGAATGACCTTCGCTCCAAAGACCAGTAACTGTGCCACTTTTGCCTGCGGCGCAGATTTGGGCGCAAAGATTATCGCCTTCTGCCCCACAGCAGCAGACATTCCTGCCAGCGCTGCACCGGCGTTTCCTGTGGAGGCGGTAACCACAATTTCCGCACCAATTTCATGTGCGCGCGCCATTACGATGGCTGAGGCGCGGTCCTTGAAAGAAGCGGTTGGGTTGCGAGACTCATCTTTGAGCCATAGATACTTCAAACCAAGCTTCTCGGCCAGCCGGGCCAGTTGGAAGACCGGTGTTCCGCCCGCAGCGTGGAGCGGCGTGGCTTCCCCAGGCGGTTCCTGGACCGGCAAGAGTGGCAAAAAGCGCCAAAGAGACGGGTCCGTCCGCGAAAGAATATCATCAGGCTTATATTTGCTCTTGATTGAATCGTAATCGAGGACGATATCCAGGTTCCCTCCATCTTTTGGACAGGTGTAGGTGATATCGGCAGGAGAATATTCTTCTCCACATAGCGAACAGCGATAACCCACGAATTTATTCATGTATGTGATTTCCTTCTTCTCGACCCAATTGTACCTGATGCAGATAATGGGATGCTGGCGGATTAAACACTTTCTAAGCCTTCAAGTCCGATATGAGGTCCAGAATATGTGGTCAAGAAACTCTCACATTTGAAATCGTCAACGTAACTCATCAGGCAGAATTCGCGCTTCACCGCTCTTACGATCCACCAATTCCCAATCCATAATGCACTCCGCCGCAGAAGAACCATCTACGCGGGTCATGCCCACATAACGCGAGCCGCCCATTTCTTTTACGTCGAGCACGTGAGTGGTAATGGTCAGCGTTTCCCCCCATGCTGGCTGCGCCGAATACAGGATATGCAGACGGCGTATGACAACGGCCAGATTCGCTTCTGCCAATTTTGCGGGAGACCAGCCTCTGGAAGAAAAATCCTGTGCAGCGGCTTCTTCGGCGTAATCAATATAAATCGCATTATTGACATGCTCATACACATCCAGATCCATCGATTCGACCTGGCGTTGTGTACTATGCGGGGTTTCAACTGGCGCAATTTTCGGAAAACGCTCGAACGGGAAGACACGTGGACTTTCGTGTCGGAATCGATCGATCACATCTTCCGGCAGACTCACTGGCTTGCCTGTTTTTGCATCCATGGAGACAACTTGTTGCGTACCCTGTGCAATTACATCACTATTCTCTTTAAGTTTCAGTTCAAAACAGCGCGTACCGCGTACTCTCTGCCAGTTGACCAGCCAAATGGTGAATTCGAAAATGTCATTATGGCGCAGCGGACGCAGGAAACGAATCTCTGTCTCACGAATAACCCAGAATAGATTCAAAGTCTGGCTATCATTCACACCCAAACCAACCGCATCGCCCCAATCCCAGGCGGTTTCGCTGAGGTAACGCAGATAATTGGCCGGGCTGACCGTGCCGCTGGAATCCAGTTCTCCCCAACGCACACGGAAGGTACGAGTAAAGATTTTAGACATGGAATTCCTCTCCTGCGTTTGCGAGTGGATTGATTTTACTGGATATAGAAATAAACCGACAAATCTTAACGAAAAAGGACCCTCAGACTTGAAACGCTGAGAGTCCTTTTTACCTTTCAATTCTGCTTACTGCGCTTCCCTCTCCCATATCTCTCTTGCAATCAACTCCTGATCCACTGGCAATTTATCAACTCTCACACCGACCGCATTATAGATTGCGTTCGTGATGGCAGGCGTGGTGGGAATACTGCTGATCTCCCCCACTCCCTTCGCGCCATAAGGTCCTTCTGCAGTGGGATGCTCCACAATGATGGATGTGATCTCAGGCGTGAGCATAATGCCAGGGATGCGATAGCGTGCCAGATGGTCTGTCACCACGTAACCATTCTCAACGATGAACTCCTCGGTGAGACAGTTGCCGAGTCCCATCATCACGCCGCCTTCGACCTGTCCCTGCAAGCCGAGCGGATTAACAGCCATGCCCACATCGTTGGCAGAGATAACTTTCAGCACGCGCACTTCACCCGTCAGCTTATTGACTTCTACTTCCGCGGCTTGCACGCCAAACGAGAAGGCAAAGTGCATGTCGCCGCCCGTACCAAGAGGTTGAGTTCTTGGCGCTTCATATTGATAGAGCGCGCGAGGTTGCTGGCCCATCGCCTTCATTTCTTTGGCGATTTCAGCGTATGTCATCGAATG
>DATFQC010000314.1:0-4640 GCA_035264425.1 Anaerolineales bacterium | reverse complement strand
GTGCAGTGAAGTTTTCCTCATCTCGGCTGGCTATGCGCGTTTGTAAAGACAAAGTAATGATCGGTGCCGGCACATTCAGGTCGATTGATTCAAAGACTGTCCATCTGCCTTCGCCCGAATCAGCGACCCAGGGTTTAATATCTGCCAGGTCTGTATCCTGGTCCAGGGCACGGGCCGCCAGATCCAAAAGCCAGGAACGCACCACGCTCCCATGCTGCCAGATGTGAGAGATCTGCGAAAGATCCAGCTCAAATTCCTTTTTCGCCTTCATAATGCTAAAGCCCTCTGCAAATGCCTGCATCATGCCATATTCGATCCCGTTATGGATCATCTTGACATAATGTCCCGCGCCATGTGGGCCCACATAGCCCCATCCTTTATCTGCGCCAGGTGCCAGCGTTTCGAAAATTGGGTTCATCTTTTCCACGACTTCGCGTTTGCCACCGATCATCAGGCTATATCCCTCGGTGATCCCCCAAATCCCTCCACTCGTGCCGCAGTCCACAAACTCGATCCCTTTTGGTTCGAGAAAGGCAGCATGCCGCACGGATTCTTTGTAATTGGAATTGCCGCCATCAATGATCGTGTCACCAGCTTCGAGAAGCGTTGATAATTTCTCAATCGTATCGTCGGTGACTTTTCCCGCTGGAATCATCAACCAAATAATACGGGGTGCTTTGAGTTGGCTGACTACATCTTCAAGTGTATGCGCGCCTTCTGCGCCAAGTTTGATCGCTTCCTCAACAGTTGCCGGCGTACGCGCATAACCGATGACGCGATGTCCGCCACGCACCAGCCGCGTGGACATGTTCAATCCCATCTTGCCCAAACCGATCATTGCTAATTCCATGCATACCTCCGATAATGTTATGTCTTTGGCAAATTGCTCGCCGCAGCTTCATCCACCAGCCAAATTAATCTGCCATCGTTTGGATCGATCCGCTGGGCCGGATATCGCTCTGGATTATATCTGTCACTTAACACTTCTGCCAAAGTATTTGCCTTTTTTTCGCCGGTCGCCATGAACACGATCATATGCGCGCTGTTGAAAACAATCGGCGTCAAGGTCACGCGGTTAGCGGGCCGATCCTGATAATGGGCTGTGACTGGCATCGATGCTTCGGATACATCTACGGGCGAACCGGGGAATAACGACGCCGTATGTCCATCTTCGCCCATACCGAGATAAACAAGATCAAAGCAAGGCCATTCAAATTGAGCTGAGGCGAATTCTCTCAAAGTGAGGGAGTAATTTTTCGAAGCCTCAGCGGGCCCCAGCTCCCCTTTAATGCGATGAATATTTGAGTCAGGGATCAGAACATGACTCAGCAATATGTCCCGCGCCTGACCATAGCTGCTACCTGCATCGTCGGGCGGAACACAGCGTTCATCGCCCCAGAAAACATGCACCTTGCTCCAATCAAGTTTCTCGCGCATGTCAGTCGCCAGCAGTTGAAAGAGACGAGTCGGTGTGCCGCCCCCGTTTAGTGCAACCAGGAAACGATCCCGTTCAGCAATTGATCGGTTAGCCTGCTCGACAAAAAGATTGGCAGCAGCGCGACTTAGCTCTTCCAAATCATTGAAGATGTGAATTTCCGGTTTCATACTTGGGCTCCTATCCAGTGTCACAGCTTTGCCAAAGGTCAGGCAAATGATTTTTTTTGCAAGTTCCGCTCCTGGCAGCACAAAGGCTTTGACCAATTCGTAATCAGCGTTTCAGTGAGGGCATGGGTTTCGTCATCTTGCGAGATCATAGGGAGTTGAATTTTTGGTAGAGAAACCAGGCAGAGGGTCTGGAGCCATTATCGAATCCATCCCGGCGTGAGACAAGACTGAATCGGGAGGAAATCAAATCAATATCAGTCTCAAGGAGCCCGGACCCCGCCTGAAGCGAGTCTGATTTGAGAAATCCATACATAAGCCAGAATCCGTTGGGAGCAAGGATTCGGTCGAGTTGGTTTAGATATTTTGGCTTTCCATCTTGTGAGATGCCATGAAAACAGCCCAAATCAAAAGCAAAGTCAAATGGACCTGTAATTCCCTGTAGTTTTGTGGCATCTCGAATCAATAAATTTCCCCGAACGCCGGCCTGCTTGAGTTTTTGTCTTGCAAATTTAATGGCACGCGGCGCAAAATCAACCCCGGTCACGTCCCAGCCAGCTCTGACAAGAGTAATCACATTGGTGCCTGTACCACATCCAATGTCAATAGCGCGGCCCGGACGGTGTGTTTGAATAAATTCGAGTAATTCAGGTGGACTAATGCCCGTATCCCAAGGCGGCTTGCGAAAATACCAATATTGGAAAAGGATACGGCGAAACAGGTTTTGCACTTCTTATTTAGACGGTAAATCGCACATGTAACTTCGCAAAGGTTAAGGTTCTCACTTTGACAATTCAATTGAGTTCTTTTACAATCACGCAGCTAGGTTGACAAAGTACCGTATAAAGAACTAAACTGGAATTCCTTCGAAAGGTTTAGCAATTTATTAAACAAACGGTAAAACATAACCATGATAGGAAGGGCTGATTCATGAAAGAGTATACCACTGAGTTTCTTCGCAACATTGCGCTCGTTTCACATGGAGGCGCGGGGAAGACAATGTTGGCGGAGGCGTTTCTACATGCAACCGGGGCAACAACCCGTCTCGGCAAAGTTGAAGACGGAACAACAGTATCTGACTATGATGAAGAGGAAAACCGTCGCAAGATTTCCATTTACTCCAGTGTCATTCCCGTTGAGCATCGAGATCACAAAATAAACATTATTGATGCACCCGGCTATAACGATTTCGTCGGGGAGGCCATTTCAGCCTTGAGCGTTGCCGATGGTGCAATCATCTTGGTAGACGCGGTCGCAGGCGTGGAAGTTGGCACTGAGCTGGCGTGGCGCTATGCAGATGAATTCAATCTTCCGCGCTTTTTCCTGATTAATAAGATGGATCGAGAGAATGCCGATTTCGACAAGACCTACGCTGCTCTGGAAGAATTTGTACGTGCGCGTGGAAAACGTGCGATCAAAGTACATTTGCCAATTGGCGAGAAACAGAATTTCAAGGGAGTGGTGGATGTCCTTGGCATGAAGTCTTACATGGGCGATGGCAAGACAACTGCTGAAATCCCTGCAGAGTTACAGGAAGCCGCAGAACAAGCTCACTTCACAATCGTGGAAGCGGCTGCAGAAGGGGAAGATGAACTGATGGAGAAATACCTTGAGAAGGGTGTTCTCACAGACGAGGAAATGGTTCGCGGCCTAGAAGATGTTGTCTATGCGGGAGAATTTGTCCCGATCTTCTGCGGAGCGGGTGGCCGCGAGATCGGTGTGATCGCGCTGCTCAACGATATCATTGACCTGATGCCTTCTCCCCTGAATGCCAGGAAGCGCGTCGCGCAAGGCAAAGCCGGGGAAGAGGTTTTGAAACCCTCCGATACCGAACCTCTTGCGGCCTATGTTTGGAAGACCACTGCAGATCCATTTGTAGGCAAAATGACTTACTTCCGGGTGCTTTCTGGTTCTGTTCAGGCGGACGCACACGTTTGGAATCAAAATAAAGGCGTGGATGAGCGCATGGCTAGTTTGCATTTTCAGCGCGGCAAGGAACAGATCGCCACAAAGATTGTCCACGCTGGAGATCTGGCTGCCGTTTCAAAACTAACAGCGACTGCAACGGGTGATACGTTCGGTGACAAGAATCATCCATTGACAGTTCAAAAATCGGCCTTTCCCGCCGCGTTATATCGTGTGGCAATTGCACCTAAGACGCAAGCCGATGCAGCAAAGATCTCACCGACGCTTACCCGTTTGTGTGAAGAAGATATGACCCTCATCTGGCAAAATGATCCCATCACTCATGAGACTGTTCTGCAAGGCATGGGCGACCAGCACATTGATGTAGCCATCCATCGTGCCCAGGTGAAATTCCAGGTTGGCCTGATTACACATGAGCCAAGGATTCCTTATCGCGAAGGGATCACTCGAAAAGCCAGTGCACAATACCGCCATAAGAAACAATCAGGTGGCGCAGGTCAATTTGGGGAAGTCCACCTCCGCATCGAGCCATATCACGACGGTGACTTTGAATTCACCGATGAACTGGTTGGTATGAATCTCTCGAAGTCGTATCTGCCGCCAATTGAAAAAGGTATCAAATCTACTATGGAACGCGGCGCTTTCGCGGGCTACCCAATGAATAACGTGAAAGTAATTGTTTACGATGGCAAGGAACATGAAGTAGATTCAAAGCCAGTGGCCTTTGAAATTGCGGGACGCGAGGCTTTCAAGCTTGCGGTGCAAAGCGCGGGCCCCGTGTTGTTCGAGCCAATCATGGAAGTGCGTGTGACGATCCCTGACGCCAATATGGGTGATGTGATGAGCGATCTCAACACGCGCCGGGGACGCGTGCAAGGCACAGAGGTCGAGCATGGCTATACGACAATTATTGCTCACGTCCCAATGGCGGAAATGGGTCACTACACTACCCAGCTGCGCTCGATCACAGGCGGGCGCGGTTACTTTACTATGCAATTGGATCACTATGATGTGGTACCTACCAATGTCGCCTCCCCTATCATCGAGGCCCATAAGAAGGAAATGGAAGCCAAGAAGGAAGAATAACGATAAATTTAAAGTGAGAAGTGAAA
>DATFQC010000313.1:0-5083 GCA_035264425.1 Anaerolineales bacterium | reverse complement strand
ATATTCCCTGGCGCGGCTATTTTGATCAGATCTTTCGTGCGGATCTATTTGTTTTTTACGATGATGTGCAATATGACAAGCGCGGCTGGCGGAACCGTAACCAGATCAAGACCCCCAAGGGCAAGCAATGGCTGACCATCCCTGTCAATAGCCGTGGTGCACAAACAGAAAATATCCCGATTCATCAAATTCGAATGGTTTGGGATAACCCTTGGAGTCAGAATCACCTAAAAGCGCTTCAACATTCTTATTCCAAAGCACCGCATTTTCATCAATACGTGTCTCTGCTTGAGCAATTTTATCAACGTCACGATGAATTCCTCGCAGATTTCACAATTGATTTCACAATTGCTTTAACACGTGAACTCGGAAACACTCATACGCGCTTTATGCGCTCTTCTGAACTTGCGGGGATTGATGGCCAAAAAACCGATCGACTCATTCAAATCCTGCGGTCCGTAGGTGCCTCGCATTATAGTAGCGGTCCTTCCGCACGTGATTACATCGAGAAGGAAAAGTTCGATTCTGCGGGTATTACACTCGAATATATGGAATACAATTACCCGGAATACCTACAGCTTTACCCTCCGTTCGACCCCTATGTAAGCATTTTGGATCTGCTTTTTATGGCAGGTCCTGAGGCATCCAATTACATTCTCAAAGGAAGTCATGTCTAAAATTCCCAACCTCGATCACGTGAAATCCTACTTCGATCAGCGCATTCAGGAGCATGGAGCCTCGCCGCGCGGCTCAGATTGGAATTCCGAAACATCCCAAAACACTCGCTTTGACCAGTTGCTGAAAGTGATCGAAACTCAAACCTTTTCTCTTTTGGATTACGGTTGCGGTTATGGAGCTTTAGCTGATTATCTCGACATCAAAGGCTTTGACGTGAAATACTTTGGTTACGATATTTCGGAAAGTGCTATTGAGATGGCACGCAATGCACATTTGGATAAGCCACACTGTGTCTTTTTCGCCGATAAATCGCAATTGCCCATTTGTGATTACACCGTCGCCAGCGGTATCTTCAATTTTCGGGGAGACCAGTCCTTTGGGAATTGGACTGAATATGTACTAGGTGTTCTAAGCGAATTCAACCAGCTCAGTTTGCACGGCTTTTCAAGTAATTTCCTCACCAAGTATTCGGATGCCGATAAGATGCGCACTGACCTATATTACGCCGACCCCATGTTTCTCTTTGATTACTGCAAACGCAATTTTTCCAAAAATGTTGCGCTTTTGCATGATTATCGTCTTTATGACTTCACCCTCGTTGTCCGCAAGGATTAGCGTATGACGGAAATAAAAGTAGATTTCAATCGGCCTGCTGTAGTAGGAAATGAGTTCGAGTATATGAAGCAGGCTGTTGAGAACGGTCACATCTCTGGGGATGGGTCATTTACCAAGAAGTGCCATGCCTTTTTAGAAAAAGAACTTGGGGTACAGAAAGCTTTGCTCACCACATCCTGCACGCACGCCCTGGAGATGTCTGCTATCTTGCTGGATATCCAGCCCGGCGATGAAGTCATCATTCCAGATTTTACGTTTGTCTCTACAGTCAATGCTTTTGTATTGCGTGGTGCAAAACCGGTCTTCCTGGACGTTCGGCCAGACGCCCTGAATCTGGACGAATCTAAGCTGGAAGCCGCGATCACGCCTCACACGAAGGCAATTGTCCCGGTGCATTATGCTGGCGTAGGCTGTGAAATGGATATTATCATGGACATCGCCCGGCGTTATGACATCGCTGTGGTTGAGGATAATGCGCATGGATTATTTGGCAAATACAAAGGGGAATATCTGGGCACATTTGGTTGCATGGCTTCGCAATCCTTTCACGAAACTAAGAACTTCACAAGCGGAGAAGGGGGCGCAATACTGATCAATGATCCTGTTCTTGTAGAACGGGCCGAGATCATTCGCGAGAAAGGGACCAATCGTTCGCGTTTTTTCCGCGGGCAAGTAGATAAATATACCTGGGTGGATATCGGTTCTTCCTATCTGCCTTCTGATATCCTCGCCGCGTTTTTATTTGCCCAACTCGAACAACGCGAGAAAATCCAGTTACATCGCAAACAGGTTTGGGAAACGTATCAGGCAGGCCTGGAGGATTGGGCAAATGCACGTGACGTGCAATTACCTTGTATTCCGGATCAATGCGAGCAGTCTTATCATATGTTCTATATGCTTTTGCCAACTCTTGAGCTGCGTCAAAATTTGATTGCTTACCTGCGTGAACGTGGGGTTTATAGCGTATTCCATTACCTGCCACTACATCTTTCTGATATGGGACAGGGTTTCGGCGGGAAAGTGGGCGATTTCCCTGTCACCGAACGAGTCAGCGATCAGTTGATCCGTCTGCCGTTCTATAATTCGCTTACCAGTGGTGACCAGGAGCAAGTAATTGACCTGATTCAGGAATTTCCATTCTAATGATTTTTTGCCCCAATTGCTCTCCTGAGCGAGTTCACTCCCCAAAATTCCGAGCAGGCTCTCAGGAAGTGTGACTGGAGCCACGTGGTAGAATTCTTCCAATGCTTCCACACAATCAACAAACAATTGACCTCGTTATTCCGGTTTTCAACGAGGCGGGGGTCGTTGAACAAACCTATGCCAGTATCTGCAAAATCATTAATCCTTTACCGAATAAGTTCACCATTTATTATGTGGATGATGGTTCGCAGGACAATACTGTTGAATGTCTGGATTTATTGGCAGAGAAAGACAAACGGATTGTCCTATTACAATTGGCGCGGAATTTTGGTCACCAGGCGGCACTGACTGCAGGACTGGATGAATCAAAAGGGGATTTTGTGATTTCCATGGATGCGGATGGACAGCATCCACCTGAGATGATCCCACAAATGATCCAGCTTTTTGAACAGGGATATGACATTATTCAGGCGCAGCGTATCGAGGAAGGACAAGGGTTTTCATTCAAGGAAATCACCTCTTCAGGTTTTTATGCTTTGATCAACCGCATCAGTGGGACGCGTATCTTACCAGGCGCCGCGGATTTCCGCGGGATGAGTCGGCAGACTGTGGACGCCTTGAAGGTCATGCCGGAATATCACCGCTTTTTGCGCGGCATGATTTCCTGGATGGGTTATCGGAGTGTCATTCTGCCCTACCATGAGACAACCCGTGTCGCGGGGAAATCAAAATATTCACTTGGCAAAATGTTCAGATTGGCAATGGACGCAATCTTCTCATTTTCGCTTATGCCGCTTTATATTGGCTTGAGCGCGGGCGGGTTGTTTTTCGGGCTTGCCGCGCTGGAGATGATCTATGTGCTTTCCTTCTGGGTGACAGGTCGAACCTCCAACCTGGCGCCCGGCTGGAGTTCCCTCATGTTCGTCATCCTGATTGTCAGCGGGATCATCATGATTCTGCTGGGGTTTATCGGTGTTTATGTTGGCTATATCTTTCAGGAAGTGAAGCGCCGACCCGTCTATTTGCTGAAAAAGAGGGATCAGTGACCTCCTCCGACAAACCAGTTTATAACTTTGTGTTTCTGCGGCATGGGGAATCCATTGGAAATGCTGAATCACGCTGGCAGGGGCAATCCGATTATGCCTTGACCGAGCGCGGCCGTGCACAGGCGCGTGCACTCGCGGAACGTTGGAAATCTGAGGCCGCGCAATTCGACTTGATCATTTCCAGTCCCTTGGTGCGCGCAAAAGAGACTGCTGAAATTGTCGCCTCCACTTTGGGCGCAAAAATTGAGTTGAAGGCGATTTTGTTGGAGCGTGATATCGGTGAGATGGAAGGCTTGACGATGGAAGAGGTGCGGAAAATTCCTCAGCCTCCCTACATCACGCCCTACGATCCAATTGGTGGCGAAGGGGAGGGGGATTGGGCTTTGTTCCTGCGCGCGGGTCAGGCATTGCACGATCTTGTGCGCCGACCTCCGGGTAGTTACCTGATCGTCTCCCATGGCGGGCTTCTCAACCAGTTGATGAATGCGATCATTGGAATTGCCCCGCATGTTGACCCATCGGGCGTGCGGTTTCGCTTTGAGAATACTGCGTTTGCCCGCGTCATTTATTTTCCCTATCAGCATCGTTGGGCGATTGACACAGTAAATGACCGCGCCCATCTGAAATACATCAAATAACGTGAAACCATGACGTTGTCGGAGTCGGCCAATCATCTAAACGGCAAGCTGAAAGTGCTCACCTTTGGAGCAGGCGCGATCGGAACATACTTCGGAGGCAGCCTTGCAGTGGAGGGCCATCCGGTTGTTTTTGTGGAAAAGCCGGTCGTTGTGGATGAACTACGTGAACGCGGCTTGCGGCTTGATCTGACTTTGGATCCACGACGGCAAATGAAAGATGCCACCCGAGTCGATCCCTCTTCTTTTGTTATTGTTTCCACACTGGAAGATGCGCTCCGCTATGGACCTTTTGACGTAGCTCTGTTTGCCCTGAAGTCGTTCGACACCCAAGCCGCGCTGGAGGGGATGAAACCTTTTGCAGACAAAATGCCGCCCTTTCTTTGTCTATCAAACGGCGTATCGAATGAGCCTGCCATTGCTGCAGCACTTGGCAAAGAGAAAGTCATCTACGGCACGGTGACAAGTGCCATCGGCCGCCGCGGGCCAGGTGATATTGTCCTGGAGCGTTTACGCGGTGTCGGCGTTGCCAAAGGACATCTGCTTTCTGAAAAATTGAACCAGGCTTTCAACAGCGCTTACCTCAGTTCACAATTATTTGACAACGCAAATAGCATGAAATGGTCAAAAATGCTAACAAACTTAATCGCCAATCCGACCTCTGCGATTTTGGATATGACGGCCGCTGAAGTATTCGCCAATAAAGATTTATATAAACTCGAAATCGAAATGCTGCGTGAATGTCTGGCAGTGATGGAAGCACAGGGTTTTGAAGCCGTGGATTTGCCTGGCACACCTGTCCGTGCGCTAGCCTTTGCTACCAGGTTGCCATTATGGCTTTCAAAACCATTTCTTGCGCGCGCAGCAGGCGCGGGACGCGGCGGCAAGATGCCATCCTTCCATATTGACCTGTATTCCGGTCGTGGCAAAAGCGAAGTGGAATATTTGCACGGCGCCGTTGTTCGC